>DAISJE010000022.1:0-18182 GCA_036821665.1 Bryobacteraceae bacterium
CGCTTCCAACTGATTGCGCACATCTCTGATCTGTTCGACCAGCGTCTTCGTACGGTCCCATTTGCCTTTCAGGCCGTCCAACATTTCAGTTAGCGATGATTTCTCTTGCACGAGCTGGTCCATCCGCTCGCTGTGGTCCGCTCCGGTCGCCGACTCGCGCCGGAGAATGCGCTGCTGAACCTCAATATCGTCTATTTGGCGCGTCAGGTCTTCAATGACCGACGGCGTTGCATTTTGTCCAAGCGCGAGGCGGGCACAGGCAGTATCCAACACGCTCACGGCTTTATCCGGAAGTTGTCTTCCAGCCAGGTACCGATGCGACAGTTTGACAGCCGCCGCTACGCCTTCATCGAGAATGCGCACCTGGTGATGCTTTTCGAGCGCACCGACGATACCGCGCATCATCACCATACACTGCGATTCGGTCGGCTCTTCGACTTTTACGACCTGAAAACGCCGCGCCAGCGCCGGATCTTTTTCAAAGTACTTCTTGTATTCCGACCAGGTTGTAGCCGCAATCGTGCGCAGTTCGCCGCGGGCCAGCGCCGGTTTCAGCAGGTTGGCCGCATCATTTTGTCCGGCTTGGCCTCCCGCGCCGATCATCGTGTGCGCTTCATCGATAAAAAGAATGATCGGCACCGGCGACTTCTTTACCTCGTCAATCAAACCCTTCAGCCGGTTTTCAAATTCGCCCTTGATGCCTGCACCGGCTTGTAAGAGCGCCAAGTCAAGCGTCCGAACAATCACGTTGCGGAGGGGAGGCGGGACGTCTCCCTGTGCCACCCGCGTGGCGAAGCCTTCCACTACCGCGGTTTTACCTACGCCCGCCTCTCCGGTCAGAATTGGGTTGTTCTGCCTGCGGCGCATCAAAATATCAATGATCTGGCGAATCTCCGAATCGCGACCCAGTACCGTGTCAATTTTGCCGGCCTTGGCGTTCTCGGTCAGATTGACCGTGAACTGGTCGAGATTGGGGGTCTTCCCGCCCCCCGGCTGCGCGCCTGCAGGTGCTGAGCTCCCAACACCGGCCGCGGACACCGCATTTTCCGGAGAACCGGCCACGATGTTCAGAAAATCGCGACGCAGCGCTTCCGGCTGGATCACCTGCAGCTCGCGGCTGAATTCGCGTGCGATACGCGATAATTCCTCGTCCCCAAGCAGCGCCAAAATCGCGAATCCGGAGCGAATCTGATTCCCGCCATACTCCAACGACCCGAGATTCCAAGCCGTTTTGAAGAGGTTTACCAAGGAGGGACTGAAAGAGGGCGTGCGCGCGTTCCCGGTCTTGAACTTGTCTAGCGCTCGATTCAATTCCCCGGTCAGACGCGATTTGTCTACTCCGAAATGCTTCAGGATATGAGCGAAGTCACTGTCCTGCTGATCGAGCAGCTTCGTCAGGAAATGCTCGATTTCGATATCGTAATGCGTTCGCGAAAGACAGAGCCCCGCAGCCGCCTCCAGCGCGGCGCGCGTCGTGTCATCCATCTTCCCGATCAGCGACTTCAGATTGACGTTCATAGTCTTCTCACTTTTTCCTTTCAGCCGTATCAGTTTACAATTGCAGAATGGTCTGCGAAGGATTGTAGTCCATCGGGCGTGTAGAAGACCAGCTTACCCAGCCTAATTGCGGCGCTACATCGCCATCCGACCCCAACTCGCAAACCGGAACTTCTTCGCTGCGCAAAATCAATTGCGCTTCAAAATCGAATTCGTCTCCCGCAAAAAATCGCACAAGGCTTCGCAGCAGGGGATAAGCGCTGCCGGTAGGCAGGAAATCCAGATATCGCTTCAGAAGCAGCGGCCCGATCACGATGCGAATCCGCGATTGCGGATTCCATATCTCGTCGCCTACAATCGTGCCAAATCCCAGCATCTGATAGTCTTCGGCGGTATCGTCCAAATTGCATTGGGAATCGGGTTCCAGCCGGTACCATGCCCCCAGAAACTGCTCCACGTCCACGGGAACCCCAAAAAAATCGCGCAGCATCAGCTTTAATGCCTCGGCGCTCCTTGGCTGCTGGGCAAAAAGTCCCGCGTAGTAGCGGAGAGATTCATCGGACGTCTGCTGGCGGGCTTCCAGGCCTGGAGTGCCAAGCCCAATGATGCCCGACAAATAATATGAAAACTTATCGGCGGCGCCGTTTTCATATTGGACCGGAAAATGGTGCTTCACCCAGGCCCGATAAAAGAGCGAAATAATGCGGTGGTGAAAAATGTCGAGGAAATCGCGGAGAGTTCGATCGCGCTCTTTCAGGCGCTCCGCTACAAGCTCTGTGTAATAGAGCGGAAGAACTCCCAGCGGGCCGACCGTGCCCATAAAGTTGACCCGCATAAGTGGCGGGCCCTTGCCCAACGATTCGAGTTCATGCACTTCGCTAGCCGGAAAAGAGAGCGACGGCCTCACACCGAAGCGCACAACTTCGGAGGCGGGGGGTTGAAAGAATCCGATAGCGGCGCGGTTCGGATAGAACTGATGCAACAGGCGCACGGCTTGAACAAACTCGAACGAGTACGGCTCTGAAAAAAGCCGGTCTTCCACCGTTTGCCGGATCAAAGCAAGATTTTCTGTCCCGCTCGCGGCCGCCATTCCCGGAGCACCTCCTTTCGCTGTTTGGTGCGCGCGACGAGCTGGCTGAAGCTGTTCAGCGAAGCGTATAAACCCAGAAAATACTCGAGAATGGAAGCAAAAAGAAAGACGCCGCTTCCAACGAATAACTCCTCGTCGAACTCCGCTTCCACCCGAATACCCCGCGCGAAACTGATGCCATGCTCCGAAACAACCCGCGCGAAATGCGGTCTGCTATGTAGATTGGAGATACCTGAAATCTGTCGCTCGAGCGGCCGGGAGTCGGTGAAATTATAAAGCCGCAGGATCTCCTGTAAGGCCCCTCTTCCTTCTTCGACCAGCGATAAATAGTTCAACGAGAGGTGCGAGATGAGCCGCCAGTGTATCTGTTTTCCCAAAGGCGGACGCAACGTATCAGTCGGCTTTCGGAGCGAGATGATGCGTTTGACGGCTGCCCCGCCCTGCAGATCAAAATCGCCGGATTCATTACCGAACGGAAGCCGTGAGGGCAGATCGCGGTTGGAGCAGGTACAACGGACATTGAGTGTCTCCGCGCCGGTTTTCGCGGCTTGACCGGAAGTATCGACGAGAGAGATGTAGACTTCGGTACCCGGATCGTCCTGGCGAAGCGAGGCGCGCCGCGTCGCGTTCCAAAACGTTTGATTTTTGGCAGTTCGCCCGTGATGACTCGAATAGAACGGCTCGTATTGGATGATTTCGCGCCGGTCGGGACTCGACGTTCGAACATCGTCAACGGAAAAAATTTCCAGCACGTTGCGGCGGCGCGCATCGGGGATAATCAGATGCTCAAATCGCGTCTGCTCCAGCAAAATCGGCTCGGCCGCCTGGGGGAACAGATTGACAATGGGCGTGCAGCCCAATTTGAAGGTATTTTCAGAAACGCCGAATTCAAGCGATTGCTGCCTGTCCAGCCGTTCAAACGGCGAGATCAGGAAGACAATCTCGGCCCGATTGGTAAATACGTCGGACGCCAGAGCATCCAGGTTGTTTAATTCCGCGAAGAAAAACTTTTCGGGGAATGCAAAATATTCCTGCAGGATGCGGTATCCGGTAAACGATCGGCGTGGAAAGGGTAAAACGGCTTCGTCGTCGCGGAAGCCCACGGGACGGAGAGAATTCGCAGAGAGTTCAATGGCGCGCCGATCGGGATCGTCCGGGTTGCGCAGCAGAATTCGCGAGCAGTTGTTGAACAACAGCTCGTAAAGCGTGTGAATGACGTCTCCGTTCAGGTAAAAACGGAGCGATTTGAGACTTAGCGCCTTGAACAGGACATCCGGAAAGCATGAGATTTCAATGCTGCAGGCGGCAATCGCGTCAGGCGCCTTCACCGGCGGACTCAAGCGTTCCGGCGTCTTCCATTTGGCCTGGGACACGCGTATGGGAGAAATCAGCGTGTCATAACAGGTTCGGAACTTGCACTGGATTCCATCCACAGGCCGCGAGAAAAGCAGAGCCTCGCGCGGGATCCTGACGTTCGTCGTCAGTTTTCCCTGCTCCGGATCCACATTGAACTCGACGATCGACATGGAAGGCACGGGCCGCAGAAAATGCGGATAAAGCACATTCAACAGCGCCTCGGTAATCTCGGGGAAATCATCCTCGAGTTTCAAATGAACCCGGGCCGCGAGAAAAGCAAACGCTTCTACCAGCCGCTCTACATGCGGATCTTCGGAACCATTAGGCCCCAGCACAAGGTGGGACGCGACGTTCGGGTATTTGTCGGCGAATTCCGCGCCGAGCTTTCGGAGAAAAGACAGTTCGCTCTCGTAATGCGCTAAAAGCTCATCGCGCACGAGTTTCCCCTTGCACCTTGTATTCCCCGTTCGCCAGTTCCAAGACAGTGTCGAAGCTCACGTGTTCCGGGTTTGGATCGACACGCAGCATGCCTTCAATCGCAAAGCGCAACATCGGCACCTTGTCATCTCCAGAGGTGACGAGGCTAACGCGAGGATTCGCAATTCTCGGCTCGAACTTGATAACGGCGGCCTGTATGGCCTGGGCAAGCCGTTGACGATCCCGGATATTGGCAACACTCAGCGACGTTATATCCGGTAGTCCGTACATGTACAGGGAATCATCGAGTTCGCTACTATCCGGAGCGGGATCGATGGGCTGCCGCGTATTTAGCAGCCATTCCAGGTCGCGCCGCACCGCGTCTCTCAGCTTTCGTATCGATTGAGATCGAGTCAGATGCAGTTCGCCGGAGCGTTTCAGATCGTCATCGGTCAGGCGGTCCAATAGAGAGAGTGTGACGGGTGCATCGCCGCGAGTAGATGGCATGTGAGAAGCGACTGTCTAACCAGCCAGTCCTTCCTGACGAAGCCATGCCAGCGTATCGGGATTTGCAGCACCTGTATCGTCGTTTAAGGTTGCCGCGAGCAACTGCGGGAAATCGTGTAGAAAGGTCTTCAGTTCAGATCGCAATGCAGCCGCGGCAGCAGAGTAGCCAAGTTCGTCACATGCTTTGATCGTGTAGCGCTGCAGATCCAGCCAACCGCGGCCCACCGTTGTACTCATGGCGCTTTCCGCCGCTTCAAGTACGCGTTTCCAATTCTTCCCCGCTGCCCCAGCGCGTAAAGTGGTCCTCACGTCGGCAGAGGGAGCCGGAAGATCGGCCAGCGCGGCTTCTCCGGCGGAGCGCACCTCGCCCCAGCGAAGCGCTCGCAGCAGAAGATAGGAAACAGGACTGGCCGGACTGCTTTGGCGAAGGAACTGCGCTCCGGCAACCACGTGCAGTAAGGCCTGATCGGCGCTCGTAATAGGGCCGCCAGATAGCTGTGAAAGATCGAGTTGCGACACCGCACGCGCGGACGCTTCGCCGGCCGCATCGGCCTGAGCCCCGTCTGCCGCTTGCGCTCCATCGGCCGCTACTTCGCTCAGCTCGGGGAGGTCCGGCTCTTTTTCCAGCTTCTTGAGCAATAAGATGTGCGCTACGTTTTCGACCTCTTCGAGGGCTTTACGCAACGGTGTGAACGACGGCGCAACATCGGCAAATTTATCGCGGCTCTTCTCGTCCAACATTTCAAGCGCCGATCGGGCAGCCTTCAGATCGCGTTCGAGGTCCTTGTAGAACTGCTTGGGCGTCGCTTCGAAATCGGTGTCGAATTCTTCCGGCGCGATCTTTCCCTCTTTGAGAGCGGCTTCGCGCGCCTTCTTTTTGGTATCGTTGCCGCTGATTTCGCTCTCATAGCCGATACGGCGCGATTCCTGATATACGAACCAACTGAATCCGCTATTGGTGAGAGCGGCGCTTCGTAACGCAAAAATCGGCGAAGAGCCTTTACTCGGATCGAAATACGAACCCACCCACTCAAGGGGAGTAGCGCGAAGCTCGGCATCCCCCTCGTCCAACTCGGGATACACACTATCCCAGAAACGGTCAATGAAGCCGTCTAGAACCTGCAATCCCGAGGTCAGCCCTGGAACATCGTACTCGTAGATCCAAGCCTCGGTGAGCCATGCGGCGATCCACAAATCTTTACTGCTCTTTAGAAGAGCATCTTCGGACAGCTTAATGACTTGTTTGAAGTCGGCAGATTTCGCGTCGCGCTCCCAAAGCCCAACCGGCCCGGAATCCTCCTGACGGCGCGCTTCCTTGATTTTGTCGTGCAGCGTGTATTTGAGGTTTTTGCCTACTGGATTATCGCCTGGAATAGGCTCCAGGAACCTCTCAATTTCGTTCATGAGTCGAACACTAGCTAAAAACTACGATTCCGCACTCGAGCTTTTGTTCAGAGGATAGATCTCCAGTTCCCGAATTTCAAGAAAAGGAATTTCCTCCCCATCGACCAGCAGACTCTTTTGTCCGAACGGTGCGACCTCGCCTGTTTCGTCCTCACACCAATCGCTCAGGCGTCCCAGTTTCACCTCGTCATCCGGATGCTGCCAGGAACCAGGTGAAAGGACCGGCAATAAAATTTCTCCCAAATCTCTGGACCGGAAGGTGGGGCCAGTGACTAGCTTCGCCGGAGCCCACAACAGGTCGCGAAGACGCTTGGGAGGTTCCAGGCGAACCGATGCAATATCCTGATACGAGATCCACATGTAGTCGCCGGCGGCGAAAACCTCGAGCTTTTCGCCGATGCGCGGATCGGTATCGGAAAGGCTCTGGAATTCCTTCCCATTCAGTTTGCCCTGAACGCCTACCGCAGCCCCGTCGAGCGCCTGTTGCGGATAGGTCCTTTTCTCGAACATCTCCTGACGGGTCTTCTCGGCGTTCAGAGCGGCCTTGTACAGGAGCGTTCCCAGAAACGAATCTTTGCTGCCTTCTTGCTCCAGAATATTAAGCTGCTTCTCCGCGCGATCGTAATCGCCGGAGAAGCAGAGCAACTCAAATAGGAACGTCCGCTGCTTTTGATTCGACGGCTCGTTCCGGAGGGCCTCATTCAGGGCCGAAATCGCTTCAGAAAGCTTCCCGGCCCGGAACAGTTCTTGAGGGTCCATTGAACTCAGGCTCTTAAACCTTCTTGTTGGTCGAAACGTCCCAACCGGCTGGAATCTTGTCGCCCAGTGTTCCGTCGGCGTTCTGAGGCCAATACGTAATGGTGACTTTTTTGAAAGACATCGAGATTGACTCAGATGGTTTGCCGCCGCCGGATGCGCCACCCCAGCTTACGCTGTCGATGAATACTTCTTCCATGTCGTAGGTCAAATATTCGAGAGGCTTGTCGCCGCCGCCCGCCTCGCGGACCGTCAACTTGCCTTTCGCAATATGCTGGCCCGAAGCGCATGCTAGAAACAACTTAGGGCTCTGCTTCGCTACCTGGGTTTGAACCGTGAGACTGCTGATGTCCACCTTTCCGGCCCCGCTCCCAGTGCCAAACGAGACACTGCTCGGGTTCGATGCTCCCCAGCTAAAACTGAATAATTCGATTTCGTTTGTGTGACCGTCCTTCGTCGATTCACCGTCAATACCGTCTAACTTCAAAAACGCTTCAACTGCCATAGTTCTACCTTTCGCTCCTGAATGAGAGTTTCATTTTTGAATCTTGCGATTCGATTACGTTTTGGTTTTTGCGGCCGTTTTACTGCCCCGCAGGGGGTGGAAGTTCTGCAACCAGACGCAACGATACAGACAACTCGTCCAGTTGATAATGCGGCCTCAGAAAAGCCACTGCTCTATATGCACCTGGCTTGCCAGGAACATCGACGACCTCGACGCGAGCTTCGCGTAAGGGATTTTTCGCTTTTATAGCCGGAGACGCATCGTCGTCGCCCACGGTGTAAGTACGAATCCAGTCATTCAGGAAACGCTCACACTGCGACCGTGACATGAAGCTTCCGACCTTGTCACGCATCATCGCCTTTAAATAGTGGGCGAAACGCGATACAGCGAGGATATATGGCAGTTGTGTCGAAAGGCGCGCGTTCGCGTTGGCAGCATCCTTGTTATACAGCTTCGGCTTCTGCGCCGATTGAACACTAAAGAACGCGGCGTAATCCGTACCTTTACAGTGAACCAGAGGGATAAAACCGTTATCCGCCAGTTCCTTCTCACGCCGGTCCGTGATGGCGACTTCAGTCGGGCACTTGAGCGCAACGTCGCCTTCATCCGTCCGGAACGTATGAGCGGGCAGTCCTTCGACCAGTCCGCCGCCCTCTACACCGCGTATTGCGGCGCACCAGCCGTAGAGCGCGAACGCGTTCGTCAGGCGCGCGCCTAAAGCATAGGCGGCATTGCCCCACAGATATTTGCTGTGATCGGTGCCGTCGACGTGCTCTTCAAAATCGAAGCCTTCCACCGGCTTGGTATCGCGTCCATAAGGAAGACGCATCAGGATATGCGGCATGGCGAGGCCGACATAGCGGGAATCCTCACTGTCGCGAAAGCTCTTCCACTTGGCGAACTCGGTGCTGTCGTAGATTTTCGCAATATCGCGAACCTGACCGATATCTGCGAAATTCTCCATGTTCATGAGCTGCGGTCCAGCCGCGGTGAGAAACGGAGCATGCGCTGCCGCCGCCACATGGGACATTTTTTCCAGCAGCTCGATGTCTTCCGGATGCTTGGTGAACTCGTAGTCGCCGATCAGCGCGCCGAACGGCTCGCCGCCGAAAATTCCATATTCATCTTCGTAGACTTTTTTAAAGATGGCGCTCTGATCGAACTCCGCGGCTCGTTGCAGGTCCTTCAGCAATTCCTTCTTCGAGACGTTGATTACCCGGATCTTCAACTGGGTCGATGTCTCGGAGCTGTCGAGCAGATATTTCAAACCACGCCAGCTTCCTTCGAGTTTCTGGAACGAAGGGTGGTGCATCACCTCGTTTAATTGGAGAGACACCAAATGATCGATCTGCGCGATGCGTGCGTTGATCATCGCCTCCGCATCGCGGGAAATCGTAACCTCGCCCTGTAGGACCTGTGCCAGAAATTCCTTTACAAGGTCCTTGCCCCGTTGCTGCGAGGCCGGTTCTTCACCAAAACGCCCCTGTTCGACAATTTGATCCAAAAGATTGGATTCAGTGGTTGTCGTCCCCGCCGCGGAAGGACTTGCTTGTTGTACTTCGCTCACTTCGTCTCTCCTTCTTGGGCGCCGGAGCCCATTTCCTTACGGAGCTTCTCGAGCTTTTCGGTATTGGAGACCGCGTCCATCAGGACCTGGTCCAGTTTTTCGTTCGTCTGCAAAGTTCCGCGAAGATCGCTCAACTTGCCGCGCAGTTCCAGCAGCTCGCGCAGCGGACGGATTTGCCGGGCTACCTGCTCAGGCTCGAACTCTTCCAGGCTGCGGAAATTCAGGTCGACTTTCAAATCGCCGGAGTTCGGGTCGTCGCTGAGCTTATTCTCAACGCTGAATGCCAGATGCGGACGCATCTCTTCGAGCACGGCATCGAAGTTGTCGGGGTTGACTTCAACAAACCGCCGATCTTTCAATCGCTTTACGTCACCGGTGGGCTGACCGCTGAAGTCACCCATAACACCGAGCACGAAGGGCAGTTCTTTTATCTCAATTGCGTCTCCGACATGGACGTCATATGAGATTTGAACGCGTGGTGGACGCACACGCGTGAGTTTTTTCTGTACACTTTCTCGAGCCATGTGATTACCTCAATCTCTCTAGGCGGACGAAAACTCGTCACGCTCTCTTGCCGAGTGTTGGATTACGTTTCAAGATCTTATCAGAGTTTGTTTTATCTGGGACAGAGAAACCAAATATATATGTCTGTTTTGAGATAAAGCCTAAGCAATTTTGGGTCACGGTGGGAACCCGATTCACAGGTGCAACTCCATGGCCAAAGATGCAGACGCAGCGAATGGCGCAGACGGTCCCCTGCAAGGTAGACGGCGAAGACCGTCTGCCCCACAACTACAGGTGTTCGCGCGAGCGAGAACCTTTCTCGTCCCTCAAAAATTTTCCATCATCCACACGTTCGAAGTTTCATCCGAGCTTTGGATAGCCATGTGGCGGCCGTCTGGCGAGGGAAGCCCGGGAGCCCAATCGCCGCCGCGGTTTTCCCACAAGAGGTCGGCATTGCCTCGCAGGTCGAGATGCCAAAGGGCTCTCCCCCTTCGTGCTCCTGTCGAAAGATACAATCCGCGGCCGCTCGCATCCCAGTGAACAAATTGCATGTTGTTCAAACTCTTTGGGTAAATCGTGTGTATTGGTTTCCCACGCAAGGAAAGAATCTGGACCGGTCCCCCAGGATTTAGCAACACGGCAAGGCGGGTCCCATCCGGCGAAATGTCGATGGCCCAAAAATCGGCTCCGGGATCGATCGCGATTCGGGTGAGTTCGGAAGCACGTCCCCGTAACGGGTCGAACGCGGTCACAATAATTTGCTGCGCATCTTCGCTCGGCTCCGCAATCACACAGACCTCGGACGGAGCTCTGGCGCAGAGAGGTAAACTGCCCGGTGTCACAGGAAACATTCTCTGCGAAGCTCCGCCGGTGATAGAGACCCGCGCAAGTTGCGGCGGGCCGGAAGCTTCGTCCGGCGCCTTTCCCGTGAGATACAGAACCCATTTGCCATCCGGAGTTACGCGGGCCGTCGCTATGTCGCCGGGCTCTGTCAGAACCCGCTCGGGCGTATCCCGATTCAGAAATTGTTTGTAGATTCCGGCCCGCCCCGTCCGGTTTGACAAGAGAATAATTGCCTTACTGTCCTGAGTCCAATCGGCGAGGAAGTCCCTGCTTTCCGTCAACGTGAAATGCGTAGGGTTGCGGATGCGCGTTCCGTCCGGCTCGAGCTCAGCTACATATATCGTTGCGTGAGATGCCCATTGAAGAAAGGCCAGGCGTCGGCTATCCTTTGTGGCGGAAAGAGAAGCAACGCCGAAACCAGTCCAGTTCGTGAGCCGCCTTGGTTTTTCGACTGGTTCACCCGTGTGCCGGTCCAGCCGCACGGCGCACAAGTTCGAAATATTGCCGATAGCTTGCGGCTCATCTCTTGCATAGATCAGGCGTCCATCCGTTAACCACAAGATCTGAATGATTCCCCGCGCTTGCGACGACGGAATTACTGTGCGGGACGAGGCCGCTTCAATATCGCGGCTGACGAACGAATGGCCTGCACCATCGATATGTGGATAAAGGATTCGCCTACCATCCGGTGACCACGCGTTCCCGCCAATCGCGCTGTTTTCGTCCGTTTCGTAGAGCTTTCGTGGATGTTCTCCCGAGGGCCCTATAATCCATAGCTCACGGTCACCGAACCGGCCCTTGTGCATCCCAAATGAAATTTGAGATCCATCTGCCGAAATTGAGTACGCCTGCGCATCGTCACGAAGCTTACGTGCACTTCCTCGGAACAATGGGAGAGTCCAGATGCTACTACGCGGCGAATACCAGATTGGGCCGATTCCTGAAGGATACGCATTGGCAAGAAGCGTCCCGCCGTCGGGAAACCAGGCGACACATTCCCACTCCACGTCGCGGTCCTTAAGGGCCTGCGGTTGAGCCAGGTCATGAATTTCACCAGAATCGATATCTTTAACGTGCAATCCCTTGAGGTCGGAATACGCCAAGCGGTTCCCGTCGGGTGATATCACTGAGCCGATGACGTGGTTCTCGGCAGAGTTAGCTGTCAGCTGCCGCAACTTAATCTCGGGCGGAACAGTAGCACTAAACGGATGGTCCGGCACAACCCGGAAAAAAACGGCTGTCACCAGCAGGACCGCAACTGCCAAACCTGCCGCCCACCAGCGTGTCCAATGACGTGGCGGCGTCTTACGCCTCAGAAGTTCGAGATCGCTGCGAATTTCACCGGCCGTCTGATAACGCGCGTCGCGGTCCTTTTCAATAGCCTTGTTGATGATTCCTTCCAATTTGGCCGGGACTCGCGGAGTCAGTGTTCTGACCGGCGTGGGCGACTGGTGAAGGATCGCCTCATGTAGGATAGCCGCCGTTTCTCCTGTGAATGCACGTTGTCCCACCGCCATCTCATAAAGCACCAAACCAAAGGAAAACAGATCCGTCCGCGCATCTAACTTTTCGCCTCGTACCTGCTCCGGCGACATGTAGCCCGCCGTCCCCATCGCAACTCCAGTCCGCGTGAGGCTTAAATGTCCGGCTCGTCTGCTTCTTGCCTCCGCCGGTGACATCGGGTCCAACATCTCGGATTCTTCGCGCTTGGCTAAACCGAAGTCCAGTATCTTGACCTGCCCGGAAGTAGTGATAAATATGTTCGCGGGTTTGATATCGCGATGGATAATGCCTTTCTGATGGGCTGCCTCGAGCCCTTCCAGGGCCTGAATAGCGATATCGAGCAGTCTCTGAACTGGCAGCGGCTCCTTCCCAATGCTTCTATGCTGCGCAAGTCCGTCTCCGGCGGAAATCAGCTCTCGCAGCGTCTGGCCCTCGAGCATTTCCATGACGATAAAAGGTTGGCCGTCGAATTCTTCCACCCCGTGAATTGTGCAGATGTTTGGATGGTTCAAAGCCGAGGCTGCACGGGCTTCCCTCTCGAAGCGCTCGATGGCCGGAGGATTATTGGCCAATTCTTCGGGCAAGAACTTTAGAGCGACACGGCGTCCGAGTTTCAGGTCCTCGGCCGCGTAGACCACTCCCATTCCCCCGCCGCCCAGAACCTGGAGCACCCGATAATGAGAGACTTTCTTTCCGACGAGGTGGGCGATTACGGATTCCGGTTCGGATGTAGCAATCCGCTCAACGTGGGCAATTTCCTGATCCGGCCCGAACTCCATCGCCGCAGCCGGCAGCATCCAACGGTAGCCGCGCCGCGCTAAGGTCTCAATGTACCGGGGCGCATCGGCAGAGTCATCCAAGGCGAGCCGCAGCCTGCGTACTGCGGCATGGATGCTGTTTTCAAACTCCACGGCGGTGTCGTTTGGCCAGAGTCTTTTTCGGATTTCGGCCCGGGTCACTACTTCTCGAGGGCGCTCCAACAACATCGCCAGAATCTGAAACGATTGCTCCGGCAGCTTAACTCTCTTTCCGTTCTTGAAAAGTTCGCCGGATCGTAAATGCACTTCAAACCACTGAAAGCGAATGAGGTTCCGGATTGGTGCTGGATCTTGCTTACCCGGGTCGATCAGACGCATATCAGGCGCGTATCAGGGCCATACCATTGAACCGCATCCGCCGGTAGGGCAGAGTGTGGCTGAATGGCAGCCCAAGAGAAATGCTGCCGAAGGAGATCGAGATGAAAATGGACAAACCTCGGACGATTGCGATTGCAGCGATTGCTTTGGCGGCGATGCCGGTTTTGTCGTCTGCGCAGAATGAGGAGACGGAGAGGCACAACAGGTTTCCACGTTACCGGCTTATCGACGTGGGCACATTTGGCGGTCCGACCAGCTATGCTTCGGCTGACTTTATCGGTGCCCGGACGCTGAATAACAGAGAAATCGCCACGGGCACTGCCGATACTTCTGCTCCCGACCCCACCTGTTTCAACGTGGACTGCTTCGTCTCGCATGTGTTTCGCTGGCAGGACGGCAAGGTGACTGACCTGGGTGCACTTCCGGGCGGAAATAACAGCGCCGCGACCGAGATCAACGAACGGGGAGAGATCGTGGGATTGTCTTCGAACGGCAAAATCGATCCTTCGACCGGCTTGCCAGAGGGACATGCGGTGCTTTGGAGGGATCGTCAGGTTACCGATCTCGGCACATTGGGCGGGTCCCCAAGCGCCGCGACAGGTATAAACGATCGAGGGCTGGTAGTTGGGTTTTCGGCGAACACGGTACCCGATCCTTTTTCTATGTTTGGCTTCGGAACGCAAACTCGAACGTTTGTCTGGAAGAACGGAGTGATGCGCGATATCGGCACTCTTGGCGGGCCCGACGCGACGCCGTTTGGTCACAATAATCGCGGCCAGGTGTCAGGATCTTCGTATACGGACGACATTGCAAATCCTGATACAGGGCAGCCAACCGTCCACCCGTTCCTTTGGGAGGATGGCAAGATGACCGATCTCGGCAGCCTGGGTGGAACCTTGGCTTACGGCGAGGGTGTGAATGAACGAGGTCAGGTCATTGGCCTGTCGTCATTAAAAGGAAACCTGATTTTTCATCCGTTCCTATGGGAATGCGGAGTCATGAAGGATCTTGGCACATTAGGCGGGGACAACGGCGATGTGAGCTGGATCAATGACGCGGGGCAAATTGTCGGATATGCTGATCTGCCGGGTTCCCAAACCCACGACGCCTTTCTGTGGGAACGCGGCGTGATGACGGATCTCGGAAATTTTGGACAAACCAGCCGCGCGTTCGCAATTAATTCGCGAGGTCAGGTTGTGGGGCACTCACTGACAAACGACGGTACGTTTCACGCCTTCTTGTGGCAGAAGGGCGCTCCGATGATCGACCTCAACATATTCATCCCGGAAGGTTCAAGCCTCGGGCTCCTAACGGATGCAATGAATATCAACGATCGAGGGGAAATCATGGGCCTCGGATTTCCGCCAGGTGTTTCGACAGACAATACCGATGTCGGCGGACATGTGTTCCTGCTCGTTCCGTGCCACGACGAGAGCGAGAGCTGCCGGGATGCGGGAACCGGGAGAGTCGCCCGCATATCCGTTGGTCCGGCAGAAGCCCCTCGAAGCCGGCCCGGCGATGCACGCGAAGACAGGTGGCCCAGTCCGGTTGAACGATTGTTGAATCGGATGCGCGGCAATCAACGGCCATTTAAACATGCCAACCCGCATTTCTGATCTATTTTGAGCCATGGCAGGCAGACGGTATGTGAACACACTATGGAGCAAGTACCTGTGGCGCAGACGGTCTTGCCGTCTGCGATTCCTTCACTCTTCAAAAAAGCTGGGCTGAGGAGCTACATTCAGAAATTTTCCATCAGCCACATGTTGCTGTTCGTTGCCGTTCCGACTATTGCAATGTGGCGGCCGTCGGGCGACGGCAGCCCGGGACTGTAATTCCCGCCGCGATTCTCTCGTATGATATGGACTTCGCCTTGCAGGCTTACATATAGGAGGGAAGCTCCGCCCGGGGCAAGACTCGGCACAAATAGTCCCTTCCCGTCGGCCGCCCATTCGATCGGGCCGGCGGCTCTCCACTCGGGCATTTTGATTTCCTGAAGCACGTCGCCGTGCAAAGACAAAATCTGCAAGGGATTCCCCGGGCCTCGGATCACAGCCAAGCGCTTTCCATCGGGAGAAAGCGCGAGCGCCCAGTCCATATTAGGCTCAATGGCGATTCGAGTAAGCTCAGAACCTCTGCCGTTCAAAGGATCGAAGGCAGTGACGATCGCCTGCTTTCGATCTTCCGTGGTCTCGGCAATCGCACACAAATTGGAGGAAGCCGCAGCGCAATCCCACCAGTTCAGGCGTTTCACTGGAAATACGTTTTCCGCAGGGCCGCCGGTCACGTGAACGCGCATGACTTGGTCGTGAATTCGGTAGATGAGCCACTCGCCGTCAGGACTAACGCAACAGGTTGCAAGATCGTTCTGTGGTGACACGAGTAATTCCGGCGTGTCGGAGTCGAGCGCTTGTTTATAGATTCCAGGGCGTCCGCTACGGCTCGACAGAAAGATCAGCGTCTCGCTGTCGCGCGTCCAGTCCGCCCAAAGCTCGGTACTTTCATTTCCGGTAAAGTGCCGTCCATTCGTGATGCGCGTTCCACCCGCATGCAGATCGGCCACATACAACGCCGGGTGGCCCGACCACTGCAAAAACGCCAAGCGTTTTCCATCAGCCGTGACGCTTGTGTCGCTCATGCAGAATCCAGTCCAGCGCGTAAGCTGCCTCGGTTTACCTGAGGGTTTGCCCGTCTTCGGATCAAGCTGCACAATCCAGAAATTACAGGCCCTGCTCCCAATGGTTCCGGCGTCTCGCACAGAAACGATGAGCCTTCCGTCCGGCAACGCGGAAATATCGTTCGCGTCTTCCATGCCGAAGGACGGCGTGACATCCGTTGCTGTACTGCCTGCGCGAATGCGGTCCTTTTCCCAGGGAAAGCTGAACAGTTTGAAGTCGGCGTCTCGCGGTTCAGGCCCATTGCTGCGCAGATACCAGATGTGCCGGCCATCCGGCGACCAAATTAACCCGCCTTCCGCATCTTCAAAAAGCTTCTGTGCATGATCGCCCCGGCTATTCATAATCCAGATTTCACGCGATCCGGAGTTGCTTCTATTCGCGCGAAAAGAAATCCACGAACCATCCGGTGAAATGGCATCGGCCCAGGCACGTTTTCGAAGAAGTTGCGGCTTTCCGCCATGCAACGGGAACTCCCAAATGCTGAGATCCTCGTCCGCTTCGACATCGTTCAAATATTCCGCACCCGCCGTCGGGTGAGCATTGAGGATCAATCGGGTACTGTCCGGCGACCAGGCTCCGAAGGCCCATTCCCGCTTTTGACTTTTCAGTGCCTCCGGTTGGGCGAGAGTCCGCACTTCGTCGGTATCAACCGTCTTAATGTGAATTCCCTTTAGATCAACGTAGGCCAGGTATTTGCCATCGGGTGAAATTCGTCCGTCCTGCACGCGATTTTCGGGCGAATTGGCCGTAAGTTGCCGCAGCTTCAACTCAGGAGCCGGCGGAAGGGATTGCCGCTGCTGTATTGCAAACCAAAAGCTCGCGGCGGCGAGTAGCGTGACAGTGGTGACAGTCGCGGCAGCGGCCAGCCACCAGCGAGGGCGGCGTCGTTCCTTATCGACTTGCAGAAGCTCCAGATCGGCACGAATCTCTGCGGCGCTTTGATAGCGTGCCGCGCGGTCTTTCTCCATCGCCTTGTTGATAGCGGCTTCCAGCTTCGCAGGAATCTGAGGGTTCAGATCGCGCACCGGCGCAGGCGTCCTGTGGAGAATGGCATCGTGAAGTGCCGGCGCGGTATCGCCGGCAAACGCGCGTTGCCCGGTTGCCATTTCATACATCACCAGGCCGAACGAAAACAAATCTGTGCGAGCATCCAACGTCTCCCCTCGCACCTGCTCCGGCGACATGTAGGCGGCGGTCCCGACGGTCGTTCCGGTCTGCGTGAGTGACGAGCTTTCCCCCGCCACGGCAACTTTGTCATCGGCCGCACGAACTTCAAGAGTTTCGACGTTCGCAATCGATTTTGCGAGGCCGAAGTCCAACAGCTTGACGGCATCGCTATCCGTCAGAAAGATGTTCGCCGGCTTGATATCCCGGTGAAGAATGCCTTGTTTGTGCGCCGCTTCCAGCCCCGCCGCAATCTGAATAGCAATCTTGAGAACTTGTGAGATGGGCAGCGGTCCATCCGTTTCTATCTTTTCGCGGAGGGTTTGGCCTTTCAGAAACTGCATCGCCAAAAAGTGCTGCCGTTCGTGTTCGCCGAACTCGTAAATCGAGCAAATATTAGGGTGGTCTAAAGCAGAAGCAGCGCGCGCCTCCCTCTCAAAGCGCTGCATGGCTGCCGCATCGCCGGCCAATTCTTCGGGCAGGAACTTCAAGGCGACGTGGCGCCCCAGCTTGATGTCCTCTGCTTTGTAGACCACACCCATTCCGCCGCCGCCCAGAATCTCCAGGACCCGGTAATGCCCGACCCGCTTGCCGGTAAAGTTGCCATCGGAGGGCGGCGCCGGAGGCGGCGCGGCCTGCGGCTGCTCCCACGTGACTGGAGTCTTCCAGCGATATCCACGCCGCGCCAGAGTTTCGATGAACTTTGGATTTTCCGCCGAGTCTCCGAGCGCCTGGCGAAGCCGGTTCATGGCGGCGCTGATGCCGTGCTCGAACTCGACGGCGGTGTCGTTGGGCCAAAGCCGTTTGCGCAGCTCTTCTCGCGTTACCATTTCGCCGGGGCGCTCGAGCAGTGCGACCAGGATTCGCAGCGGCTGTTCCGAAAGGCGCACCACCTTGCCATTCGCCCTGCGCAGCTCTGCCGTGCGAATGTCGAGTTCGAATCCTTCCCAACGGGCAATGCCTTCGGACGGGGCAATTCCCAAGCAGCCGACCTCCGAGCTTGATGATTCTAGCACCAAAATTTGCCTTTGCCCCGGTTGCAACTTGATGATGCCTCGCAAGTTGCCTCTGTGACCCAAATGTGATGTTTCGGTGACCCGTTTTGCATTGCGGGAATTTGTGGTTTTGGCGAATACTGACGCCAATTCCGAGCCAGTAACGGAAAACAAATCACATTCGGAGAGTCAGTATGAATCGAATTCACGCATTTCAAAATGCTCTGCTCGGGGTGTTGCTGGTTGCGATCGCCGTTCCT
>DAISJE010000023.1:0-18118 GCA_036821665.1 Bryobacteraceae bacterium
CGGTTTTCGCTGCACGTTGTAGACCCGGTCCGCCGCCGGGCAATGCTGCCCCGTTGCCATGGGATCGACGAGTGAGTTTGCAAGCGGGGTGTATGAGGGCACAGAGTGCCGGGCGCTCTCGAAGGTGCCGAAGGCTGCTCTCCGTTTTTGCCGGTATCGGCGATATAGGCGCCGATAAAGGTCTTGAAGGATTCCATCTCGTGGCCGGCGGACGGGTTTTCCCACGACGGCGCGAAGTCTGCGGACACGCAGATTTACATGACGGCGATGGTCGGCGGCGTGATGAAGCCGCCCGGCCCGATGGGGTCATCGTCGTCAGCGGGGCGGGGCTTGGCGCTTGGCTCGCCCGTTCTCTGGAATTCTTGGGGAACGGAGATTTTGAACTTCTCGGCGCTGTTGAGGGCGATGACCTGCTCAAGCTGCATCTTCGATAGGTCGACGGTCTTGTCCGTCTGGAGCTTTGCGATCCGTGCGAAAAGATCGTTCATGCCCGGCGGATACTGTGCGCCGGGGGCTTTGTCGGCGTAGTAGCTGGTGATCTTTTTCCCGAGTGCCGGGTCGGTCTTGCTGACGCCAACGAACATCCGGGCAAGCGTGTTGCTCAGGTATAGATTTTGATCGTGTTTTGATTCGCCAGCCAGTCCTTGAGGCTCAAGGCGTGCGCGGGAATGCAGATGAGCGCGAATGCCAGAATGGCGCGGGCGGTTTTGAACCGATCTGCCAGGATGCCATCATGGCAGAAAATTTTTGGAGCCGGGGCGCGGTCGTCCCGAAGTGATAATGTATGTTCCGGAAAATCAGAGGGCAGGGAGCGTGAAACTGGCACCCACGAACGGCGTAACAACCTGCGGCGGTATGTACGCGCTTTTGGGCGGAAACTTCTGTTTCACGAGGTAGACAATCACGGATTCAAGCTGGATCTTCGACAGGTCGGCTTTGCCTTGCTGGGCCTGAATCTCGACGGCGGCGAGTTCGACGTTAAGGCGCTCCATGCCTTCGGATAGCGTCTTGCCGGGGGCTTTGTCTGCGAACCATGTGCGGATGCTCTGGGCCAGCTCCGGGTTCTTCGCCCGCAGGTCGGTTGTCATGTGGTCGATGAAATCAGCGACGTAGACGGAACGGTCCGCCGGGGCCTTGGCATCGAAGTCTTTCAGGCTCATCGCCTGCAACGGGATCAGGGCAAGTAATGCGAGGAAAAACCGCATACCCGATGATAACCTGAATTGAATGAATCTGTTACGGTGATCTTCCATCATTCTGTTAGCACGGGCGCGCCCAACGAGGCCGCCCTTTTGTCTTCCTTTTTGTTCATCATAAAACCTTTTAAAAACTGCATTTCCTTCTTAATGGGAAAGGGGGTAAGCGGGCCGACCGAAGCAAAGTCAAGGGCGCGCCGTCTTCTGGCGCGTTCATCTCGACCCTTGACTGCGAAGGGCGGTCTGCTCTGGTTGTTCGGGAAGGAAATGCAGATTTAAAAGGTTCTTGATCTTCGTTTTTCTTAACCCTAGCAACAAGGAGACTGCAATGCCGCATTACAAAGACGGAACTGAAGCCAAGGTCGGAGATCTGATCAAAGGCGTCGGTTATAACATCAAGGACCAGGGTCAAAAACCGAAGGTCATTGTCGGCACGCTCGTTCGCATCACGCCTAATAGCGAATCGTGCAACCTCGTTCTGCTGACTGTGCAGACTGAGCGCCTCGATAAGAATTCGCCGGACTTCGCCTGGCAAGTTAATAAAGCCGACCGCTTGTTTAACAATTTCCCCGGCGGCATCGTGGATAACACCAAGCCCTGCGACGAAATGTACAGCGTCAACACGCAAGAGGAGTACGGCGCTCTGAAGGATTTCGAGCTGGTTCATCGGCCCGAATAGCCTGCAAGGCGATTTATCCAAGTTTCAACGCGCCCTGGCCGAAAGGCTGGGGCGGTTTTTTTGCGTCTGCCGTGGTGGATTCGGTTTCTGTCTCAACGGGTTGTTCCATTGTTTCACGTGTGACGGAGGCGGCTTTCGTAAAAGCCGGAACGGTGGAGGGCTGGTAGTCGTCGCCATAGGCGGCCATGTAATCGGACGAGCCGTAATCGGTCGGCGCCTGCGCCGCGCGTGTTTCGACCTGCTGCGCGAATTCCTTCTCGTCTGCCGTCAGCTTGTCGTTGGCGGCGGTGATGTCCCCTCCCCGGCTCGCGGCGTCGCGGTCTTGCAGCATCTTTTGGCGCAGGCGTTCGGCCTCGGCGTAGCGGTCGTCGATATCCTTCTTGTCCTGCCCCGTCGACGCCTGCGGGTTGCCCCGGTGCAGGGCATCGGCTTCGTCGCGGTCGATGCCGGCAGCAGCCTGCCGTTCTCGTCGCGATAGTTGTTGCCGTCGATATAGACGCGGCGGCCGTCATGCAGCTTGATCACCTTGTCCTCGATCTCCTGCCGGCGCTTCGCGAGCACGCGCTCCTGTTCGTCAATCCGGGCCAGCAGCCGGTCGGAGCGGTCCGTGTACTCCTGCAGCTCCTGCGCGGCGCGCCGGGCCGCTTCTTCCTCGCGCTTGCGTTTCACAACCGGGTCCTGATCGGCGAAGATCATCCGGTGGCTGGATGAGGCTCCGGTCAGCTCGGCGATCATTTCGTTGAATTCGCGGTTTTGGGTGGCGTTGGCGCGGACAGCCCACAGGCGCGACAGGTCGCCTGGCAACGCCTCGGTCGGCATCGCCAGCAGCTGGTCGTCGGTCATGTCGTCGTCATCGCTGCCCATGCCCCCAATTGTGAAGGGGAGTCGTTAACATTCTGTAAACCGTGATCGCTTTGCGAAATCAGGGCCACTGGATGGCCTCCGGTTGGAATGGTGCTATCTGCCGGTCAAGTCGGAACGTCGCCATCGGCGGCCAGAAAATCGGCAAATCCGGGCGCGTAGCCCGTTACTGTCGGGGCGGTTTATGATCACACAGTGATCACACCAGGTGAATCCGTGGGGGTCAACGCGGTGACTAGGCCCTCCTAGATTCATGTAAATTCAGCTATTTACGACTGGATCGTACTGGGTCAGACATTGCGAAACGGGTTCGATTCCCGTTAGCGCTACCATCCGTTTTTTTTAATCATCGACTTACAAATAGGTATCAAGGTTGGCACTGCAGGCCCGCTCAATGGAAACGCGGTGGACCGTGGGAGTGACCGCAACCTCAGCCCTAGTCGAGAACCTCACGCTGATGAATTTAAAGCCTGAGACTGTCGATCAGGGCAGATAGCGCAGCCGGCTGCTGTCTACGGCTCGGATAATAGAGGAAGAATCCGGAAAACGGCTGGCACCAATCATCTAGCACGCGGATGAGTTCTCCGTTTTTAAGTTGAGGTTCCACGCGCTCATCTGAGACGAAGGCAAGGCCGACCCCTTCAACCGCGGCGCGAATTACGAGTTCGACGTCATCAACGATAAGCGGTCCGCTGACGGCAACGGACAGAGACTTTTTGCCTTTATCGAACTCCCAGCGATACAGTCCGGCCGTTCCATGCCGGAAGTTAGATACAGCGATGCCTGAGTAGATCGTGGGGCGTTTTCGGCTTTGGGTGCATCTTGAAATACGAAGGCGCGCCCACTATGGCCGCCCGGTGGTCTTTCGACACCCGGACCGCGATCATATCTTTCTGAATGTATTCGCCGAAGTGAATGCCTGCATCGAAGCCTCCCGCCACGATGTCCCTGCGGCTATCGTCGGCGGTGATGTCGAGAACGACATCCGGATAGTCGCCCGCAAACTTGGCCAGCTTCGGCCCGAGCACAGCCGTCGCAGCAAAGCGCGGTACGAGCAATCGCAAGCGACCCGCGGGCCGGTCGCGCAAACCAGAGAGCTGATCCAGAGCATCCTGAACATCGATAAGCGCGGGGCGCAATCTCGCGAGCAATTGCTCACCCGCTTCGGTCGGTGCAACGCTTCGGGTCGTCCGCGACAGGAGGCGCACGCCCAAGCCCTCCTCCAACCCCCTGATTGCGTGGCTCAAGGCGGACGGAGAGACACCTAGTCGCTTGGCAGCCTTCGTGAAACTGCGCTCCTCCGCGATCGCGACGAAAGTGGAAAGGATGCTTAGATCATTGGAGCCATTCATGAATCCTAGTCACAAGCCCATGCTTTTAATACATACTACTCAAAAACACCATTCGGGCATAGCTTGGAATTGGGGAGCAGTTACGACGGCGGATGAAAGGCGTTGGGCGGGGGCCACCACGGTGGGCGGAGATACGCAGTTAGCTCTCGTCAAGACGACCGACGGCCCCCAAAATATGCGTCATCGAGGAAGGAATAGAGAAATGCCCCATGTGATCGTCAAGCTCTGGCCTGGAAAATCGGAAGCGCAGAAACAGCGCCTTGCCGACAACATCACCAAAGACGTGATGGACGCTTTCAATTACGGCGAAGAATCCGTCTCGGTCGCCTTCGAAGAAGTCCGCTCGCAAGACTGGAAACAGAAAGTCTACAGACCGGATATCCAGGGCAACTGGGACAAGCTCTACAAGAAGCCGGGATACGAGATGTGAAGCCGTAACGAAACCCAGAAAAGGAACAAGACATGAAAGGTACAGTTCTACATGGACCACGGCAAAGTGTTCGACCTGTGGCTGCCGCTCGATCAGGTGGCCGAGGGATATCGCGCGATGGATGAACGCCGCGCGATCAAGGCGTTGTTGAAACGTAAAAGTTGAAGCCGTAACGGCGGGAGAAGCAGAATGCAATACAAATCTTTGGGGCGCTCTGGGTTGCAAGTCAGTCCACTTGCGCTCGGCACAATGAATTTCGGGATGGTGACGGATGAAGCCGCCAGCTTCAGGATCATGGATGAGGCGCTGGGCACGGGAATCAATTTCTTCGATACCGCCGACGTATACGGCGGGCCGCAATCCCCTGATATGCAGAAAGGATACGGCATTTCCGAAGAGATCATCGGGCGGTGGCTGGCTCAAGGCGGCCGGCGCGAACGGATTGTCCTCGCGACGAAGGTGTACCAGCCCATGGATACCGGCCCAAACGATCGCCGGCTTTCGGCTTATCACATCCGAAAGGCCTGCGAGGACAGCCTGCGCCGGCTGCAGACCGATCACATCGATCTTTATCAGATGCACCATATTGACCGCCGGACGCCATGGGAAGAGATATGGCAGGCGATGGAACTCCTGGTGCAGCAGGGCAAAGTGATCTACGTCGGCAGCAGCAACTTCGCGGGATGGGATATCGCCACAGCACAATCGACCGCGAGCGCCCGGCATTTCATGGGCCTCGTTTCCGAGCAAAGTCTCTATAACCTCAATGCCCGAACGATTGAGCTGGAGGTGATTCCCGCTTGTCGTCATTATGGCTTGGGAATCATCCCCTGGAGTCCCATCGGCGGGGGGCTGCTGGGCGGAGTCTTGCGCAAGGCTACTGAAGGTCGTCGGGCCGAGCCTCGAATCCAAAATCAGATTGAGCAACATCGCTCGCAGCTTGAGGCCTACGAAGGTTTATGCAAACAGGTTGGTGAAGGTCCTGCCGACGTCGCCCTCGCGTGGCTACTGCACAATACTGTCGTCACGGCTCCGATCATCGGGCCGCGCACCGTCGAGCAGTTGACGGCTAGTCTCCGGTCACTGAATGTAAAGCTTTCGGACGAGGTGCTCCGAAAGCTTGATGAAATCTGGCCGGGGCCTGGCGGCGAAGCGCCGAAAGCATACGCCTGGTAGAAAGCGGGGCGATATGAAAAGAACGGTGACGGGCCATTGAACGGCGCCACGGAACGAGGCCGGCCGGATCGGGTTACCGTATATGCCTTGACACGCATATGCCTTATGCAGTATATAAGGATGTGGAATCTGCGTTCGACATTATTGCGGAACCGAACCGCCGCGCGATTTTAAGTCTTCTTGTGTCATCAGAGCAGTCCGTGGGAGAGATCGAGCGTCGCCTTCGCCTGCCGCAGCCGGCCGTATCAAAACATCTACGGATACTGCGCGAGGCCGGTTTCGTGGAGTCGGCAGTGGATGCACAGCGCCGTCTCTACCGGTTGAAACCGGAACCGCTTCAGGAGGTGGATGCCTGGCTGGCTCCGTTCCGCCGGTTCTGGTCCGCTCACGTGGACGCGCTCGAACGCTACCTGGATCGCATCGAAAGCACCAAAAAAGATAAGACACGCGAACCAAAAAGGAAGAGAAGCAGAAGCCGCGGTCCAGACCGCGAACTTAAGAAAGGAGAAATGAAATGAAAATCAAATTGACCACCGTATATGTGGACGACCAGGACAAGGCCCTGCGCTTCTACACCGAGGTACTGGGCTTTGCCAAGAAGGCCGATTTCAGTCAGGGGCCGTTTCGGTGGCTTACTGTGGCCTCACCCGAGGAGCCGGATGGCACGGAGTTGCAGTTGGCACTCAACAACAACCCAGCGGCTAAAGCGTATCAGCAGGCAACGTTTCAACAAGGCCAACCCGCGGCCATGTTCTTCACCGATGACGTAAAAGGCGATTGCGAGCGGATCAAGGCTCAAGGCGCCGAGTTCACGATGCAGCCCACCGATGTGCACTTTGCAACCATCGCCATGTTAAACGATACGTGCGGCAATCTCATTCAGGTCACGCAGCTTGCACGTCATTCACGCTAAGGAAGAAGATGACCGATCGCGAGCAGTACACACCGGGTCCGGCACGCGGAGCGCGGATACAAAAAGATGGAAAGAAGTGGACGCTCATTCTCGTCAGGGAATTGCGCCATTCGCCGGATAAAGTCTGGCAAGCGCTGACCGACCCGGCACATCTGCGCGAATGGGCGCCTTTTGAGACCGACGCGAGCCTGGATACAGTTGGAACCGTAAAGCTCACCTGGGCAGGAAATCCGAGGCCGATCGAAACAAGAGTGACGCGAGCCGAGGCTCCCAAGGTGCTCGAGTATGACGATATGCGGTGGGAACTCGAAGCCTTTGGCGGCGGGACGCGCCTGACGCTTTGGCACAACATCGATCGGCGCTTCATATCGTGGGGCGCGGCCGGATGGCACATTGCGTTCGATGTTCTGGACCGCCTTCTCGATGGAACTCCCCTCGGCCGCATCGCCGGCAGCGAAGCAATGAAGTTCGCCGGCTGGCAGCAATTGAACGCAGAGTACAGCAGGCAGTTCGGCGTTGAGATGCCCAATTGGCGGCCCACGGCGGCTCAAAAATCATGAAAGGGAGGGCGCCAAAATAATTGCACCGACCACGCTCACGGACGATTCTTCGCTGGATTCACCTCGTCTTTGCCATTCCGATAATCGGCTATATCTATAGTCCGTTTGAAAAAATTCCAAACTACGCTCCGGCTACCCGATTCATCTTTGTGCCAGTGATGGTTCTTTCGGGGCTTTGGATGTGGAAAGGCCACGTCCTTCGACGACTTATTTCGAAAAGGCCCGCGGCGGGCAGAGGTTCGCCGGCAAATGTGTGACCCGGGGCCTCCGATAACGATCGGGCATGCCCGATCTTGTTCGCCGGACGATTTCGCTAGCTTCGCCACCGCCGCACGGACAACGGGAAAACAGTAACCTGATTTATGTGAAAAGCGCGAAGAACACACCGGGAGACGGTGTGCAGGAAAGATTTTCGCAGGCCGTCGATTATCTCACTACCCAATTAAAAGAGGATCGCTCTATCTTGGCCGCAATCCTCTGCGGCAGTCTGTCGCATGATCGCGTTTGGGACAAGTCGGACGTGGATCTGGTGCTCGTCACAATCGATGACAAGAAAGCCGAAGCTCGCGGAACGGCCCTCAACGCAGATGGCGTGAATGTCCACGCGTTGATGATGCCTCGGGCCGAGTTTCGCAGAATCGCTGAGGGATCGTTTCGCAATTCCTTTATGCACTCGTTCCTGGCAAAGGGTCGCATCTTATACACGCATGATGAATCGATCGCCGGCCTGTGCGCGCGTCTTCATGCGATTGGAGAGCGGGACACGCAACTTCAACTCTTGCGCGCCGGAATCCAGGCCCTCGGACCTTTGTATAAGGCACACAAATTCTTCATCACCCGGGGTGATCTCGAGTACACCGCTCTCTGGATCCTTTACGCGGCAACTCCCATGGCTAGAATTGAAATTCTTGGACACCGGATGCTCGCCGACCGTGAAGTGATCCCACAGGCGATGGAGCTCAACCCGCGCTTCTTCAAGCTCGTCTATTTTGATCTCCTCAATAGAAAAAAGACGCGAGAGAACGTTCGGGCAGCACTGGACACCGTGGATGAATACATGGCGGAGCGTGCGGTAGCGTTGTTCGGCTCGGTTATCCAATATCTCCGCGAGGCGGGCGAAACGCGGTCGGCTACGGAAATCGAAGATTACTTTCACCGTAACCTGGGCATCGAAGGAGTGACCGCCGCGTGCGAATACCTTGCCGATCGGAAGCTCATCGGGAAGGCATCGATGCCAGTTCAGCTTACCAAACGGAGCAATGTTTCTGTGCAGGAACTCGCGTTTTTCTTTTTGGAGGAGATGTCCGATGAGTTCTAGTCCGAAATCGTCTCTGCGCGTATCCGGTTCGAAAGCCCGCACATCGATCTCGGTGCAGGGAGCGCGCGTGCACAATCTCAAGAACATCTCACTGGAGATTCCGCGCGACAAGCTGATCGTCGTAACCGGACTTTCGGGTTCGGGGAAATCCAGCCTGGCGTTTGACACGATTTACGCGGAAGGCCAGCGGCGATATATGGAATCTCTGTCGAGCTACGCTAAGCGTTTCGTCGCACAGGTCGCCAAGCCCGACGTCGACTTCGTCTTCGGGCTGTCGCCCGTAATCTCAATCGAGCAGAAGACTATAGCAAACAACCCTCGTTCGACGGTCGGCACAATGACGGATATCGCCAGCTATCTGAATTTGCTGTTTGCGACTATCGGCGAAGGACATTGCCCGCGCACAGGCGAGCCTGTACCAAGCCGCACCTCCAGCCAGATTCTGGAAGCGGTTCTTTCACTTCGTGAAGACACTGAGATCGAGCTGCGCGCGCCGGTTTTCAAACAATATGGCGAAGAACTTGATTACGTCCTCACTGAAGTACGCAAGAAGGGCTGCCGCCGGCTGATCGTCGACGGTAAGCAGGTGGATATTTCGGACAAAATCGAACTGGATGAGACTAAGGTCCGGCACATGGACGCCATTGTCGATCGTTTAGCCGCCGGTCCGAAGCATGAAAAGGCCGTCAAAGCCGCAATTGCCGCCGCCCTACTGGTTGGCGATGGACTGTTCCAAATCCAGATCACCAAAGCCACGAATAAAGCCGAAGCCGATCGTGTGTACAGCACGCTGTGCAGCAAGACGCACCGCTTCGTATACGGCGACGTTCAACCCGAATACTTCATGTTCAACAATCCGGAGAGCGCGTGCCGTACCTGCGGCGGCCTCGGTGTTCACAAGCTAACGCATCCGGATTTGCTTGTGCCCGACCCTAAGCGAAGCATCCGAAATGGATGTTTCGTTCGCGAAGCGTTCAAATACAATCCCGATACCTGGGATGGCCGGATCATGTACAGCCTTGCGGCCAAGCTGAACTTTTCGCTCGACACAGCGTGGGACAAGCTGCCGGAACCGGTACGCCATGCGATTCTCAACGGAGTCGAGACCAAGATCAAAATCCTCCGGCCGCCGGATGCAAAGAGCACTCGTGAAGAGCAGGAGGGCAAGGAAATCGGCTTCGGGGGGATCGCCCGCCGTATCGAGCGCCACTACCGGCGCTATCGTCAGCGCGGCGAAGCGAGCTCCGGCATGGAAGCGTGGCTTGACAAGGTAATGATCGAGCACACCTGCCCTGACTGCAATGGATCGCGTTTGCGTGCGACTCGCCTGCTCTTCACCGTTGCCGGCAAAAACATTTACGAGTTCGGGCAACTGAACTTTGATGAACTCCATGAATTTCTCGGTACGATCAAGCCAACCGGTCGCGGCGCTGATGCGGGCCGGCAGATCCTCAAGGAGATCCGCGGCCGCCTGGACCTGTTGTTGGGCATCGGGCTCGACTATCTCAATTTCAACCGGCGCTCAGGCACACTGTCGGGAGGTGAATCGCAGCGTATTCGTCTTTCCACGCAGATCGGATCGGGCCTGATGGGGATGCTTTACGTCCTGGACGAGCCGAGCATTGGTCTGCACCCTAAAGACAACGTGAAAATGATCGCGACGCTCGAGCGACTGCGGGATATCGGAAATACGGTGATTGTAGTCGAGCATGACGAAGATACAATCCGTGCGGCGGATCATGTGGTAGAAATGGGCCCCGGACCGGGGATTCATGGCGGCAAAGTAGTCGTGCAGGGCAGGCTGGATGAATTGCTTGCCTGTAAAGTGTCGCCGACCGGGCAGTTTCTTTCAGGGAAGCGATCGATCATCACGCCAAAGCAGCGCCGCAAAGGCAACGGCAAGACGTTGACCGTGCGGGGAGCGCGAGAGAACAATCTCAAATCAATCGACGTCGCGTTTCCTCTCGGATGTATGGTTGCGGTTACTGGTGCTTCGGGTTCCGGCAAGAGCACGCTAATCAATGAGGTTCTTTACAAGGCGCTGTGGAAGCGGCTTGTGGACACACGCACACTGCCGGGAGAGCATCACAGCCTGGAAGGGATCGAGCACGTACACAAAGTCGTCAATATCGATCAGTCCCCCATCGGCCGGAACAGCCGGTCGAATCCCGCGACGTATATCGGTTTCTACGATCTCATTCGCGACCTTTTCACTCAGGCTCCGCTTTCCGTTGAACGTGGCTACAAGGCCGGCCGATTCAGCTTCAACGTAAAAGGAGGCCGCTGTGAGGAGTGTCAGGGCGAAGGAGTGATCACTACACAGCTTTACTTTATGCCGGATGTCGAAGTGACGTGCGGCGTCTGCAAGGGCGCGCGATTCAACAGTGAGACGCTCGAAGTAACGCTTCGGGGTAAAACCATTGACGACGTGCTGAAGATGTCCATCGAAGAAGGCATGGCGTTCTTTGCCGTGGAGCCGTCGGTGGGAAAAAAGATCGAAGTCCTGGCCGATCTTGGCTTAGGTTACTTAACACTGGGCCAATCGTCGACGACGCTTTCAGGCGGCGAAGCGCAGCGCATCAAAATCGCAACCGAGTTGAGCAAGCTGCAACGCGCCAGGCACACCGTTTACATTCTGGATGAACCGACGACAGGCTTGCACCTGGCCGACATCGCAAAGCTGCTGGAGGCACTGAACAAACTTGTAGATGCGGGACATACGGTTCTGCTGATCGAGCATCATCTGGATGTAATCAAGACGGCCGATTACGTTATCGATCTCGGCCCGGAAGGCGGACATAGAGGCGGCGAGGTCGTGGTGACGGGAACGCCGGAGAAGATTGCCGGATGCAAAGCTTCCTATACGGGGCGTTTCTTGAAGCCACACTTACAGCCGGCGGCACAGGTTTGACCGGACCCGGCAACTTTTCGAAAGTTGTTTCAGTCCGTTCCGATTCCCTCCACCGATACACTCTTCTTGTCGGTATTGCTCACTAGCACCGGTTCGCACCCTTAATGGAGCCACGCGCCTTAAAAGCTTTCTGGCGAACAATTCAACGCCTGGATAAATCCAAGTTGAATAGCCGCTGGATGGCACTCCGCAATGCGCTTGCGGTCGCGTTACCGCTCGGAATCGGAACCGCAATCCATTTTCCGCTTGGAGCGGTGGCCGTGGCGACCGGCGCATTAAATGTCAGCTACTCCGACGGACGCGATCCATATTCGCAGCGCGCGCGGCGTATGCTCGCCTGGAGTTTTTTGGGAGCCGTCGCGGTATTCACCGGATCGGTAACCGGCAAGTATCATTTCGCCGCGATTTTCATGGCCGCCGCATGGGCGTTCGTCGCAGGTATGCTGATAGCGATTAGCACCCGTGCCGGCGACCTCGGCTTGAACACTCTTGTCGTCCTCATTGTCTTCGCGGCGCGCGGCGCGCTATCGCCCAAAGGGGCGCTTATTGCAGCGGCGCTCACGCTGGGAGGTGGACTTTTGCAGACCTTGTTGGCCCTGCTGTTCTGGCCTGTTCATCGATATGAGCCCGAACGCCGCGCGATCGGGAAGGTCTATCTCGATATCTCCGAGGGCGTGAACCCTAATACGAAAGAAGAGCCAAGCACGCCACTGAATCCGTTACCGGCCGATTTACATGATGTGATATCAGCTTTGGGACGCGATCACAGCATTGAGGGCGAGCGTTTCCGGCTTCTTTTCGATCAGATCGATCGCCTTCGCTTATCCGTATACGCGCTGAATCGGCTTCGATCTGAATCAGAGCACGAAGGACAGGCACAGCCCGACTCGCAAGCGGCTTCGACCAATATCGACGAAATTTTAGAAGCGGCTTCGAGGCTCCTCCAGAGCGTAGGGAGTTGTCTGCTTGGAAGCGAAACTGCTCCAGATCAGCCCGCACTGCTCCAAAAGCTAACGGGCTTGGTGCGAGAGGCCCAGGCGCGTAAGAAACGAGAGCCCACGGCACTGGCAATCGAAATCGCATCAGCAGTAGATGTTTTGGCCGGACAATTACGGCTGGTGGTGCAGCTCGCCGGCCATTCCGTTACACCGGGAATCGAGGAGTTCGCCAAACACGAACTAGCGCCTCCCTGGAAGCTGCGGCTCACCGGATCGCTCGCTACTCTTAGGGCGAATTTAGATCCTAGTTCCGGGGTATGCCGCCATGCCATCCGGCTCGCAGTTTGTGTTGCGTTGGCTGACGCAATCGGCCGCAGTATCAGTTGGGAACGATCATACTGGTTACCCATGACAGTCGCGGTTGTCTTGAAACCGGATTTCACGACAACGATCAGCCGCGGCGTACTTCGATTGCTGGGGACCTACGCGGGTCTCGTTTTCGCAACCCTTCTCTACCATGTGCTGCCGCATAGTGTGATTACTCCTGTATTGCTGGTTGGAATCTTTATGTTCTTTATGCGCTGGGTAGGGCCGGCTAACTACGGCGTATTTACTGTTGCGATCAGCGGGCTCATCGTTTTTCTCATCGCCGAAACAGGCGTTCCGCCCGCCGAGGCGGTTGTACAACGCTTCTTGAACACCACAGCCGGAGGGATTTTCGCGCTTGTCGCGTATGCTCTTTGGCCAACCTGGGAGCGCAAGACTGTATCGGATTCGATGGCCGACATGTTGGATAGCTGCCGCAACTACTTCCACGCGGTTTCCCAGCGCATGATGCGGGATGATGCGAAGCTTGAAGCGGCACTAGATGAAACTCGGCGCGAATGGCGGCGTGTTCGTTCCAGCGCGGAAGCCTCGGTGGACCGCGTCGCCTCGGAGCCGGGAATATCGGCCACAAAACTCGATTGTCTGACGTCAATGCTTGCAAGTTCCCATGCCTTAGTTCATGCCGTGATGGGGCTCGAGGCCGGCGTGGCTGAATTAACCGCGCAACCCGCGGCCGAAGTTTTCGAAGCGTTCTCGATCGATGTAGAATTTACTCTCTACTTTCTGGCGGCTGCGCTGCGCGGTTCACGTTCCGCCACACAGGGATTACCAAACTTGCGCGAGGATCATCGCCGGCTTATTGATGCCCGCGAGCCATCCGCGCCAGGCAGTGAATTTCTGCTGATAGAAACTGATCGCCTGACAGTGAGTCTGAACACGTTACGCGAACAAGTTTTGCGATATGTAAGTTGAACAATCCTGCTACACTGAAGAAGTCTCCTGCCGCACTCGTCCTTGTCAGTTGGTGTATCCAGCTTTCCTGAAGAGCCTGAATCTTTTGTATCGAAGCTAAGGTTGATTTTCTGAAGGACGTCCGCCGGTAATCGGCATAGTTAGTCCTTTAGAACATGAACCAATTTTCAGAACTCTCTCTATCTGTATCCATACATCGGAACCTCGCTCGCAATTGCTTTAAGCAGCCCACTCCAGTACAAGCCAAGGCAATTCCACCCGCCCTGCAAGGCGTCGACGTGGTCGCGACCGCTCAAACCGGCACCGGAAAGACGCTAGCCTTTCTTTTGCCGATCGTGGACAAACTGCTGAAAAGCGCCGGATCAAAAAAGATTCGCGCGCTGGTCCTCAGCCCAACTCGCGAACTGGCAATTCAGATTGCGGACACGTTTGCAAAACTGTCCCCGGACACAGGGCTGCGCGCCGCCGTAGTGGTCGGCGGCCTCAGCGAGCAAGCTCAGATAAACGCGGTTAAGCGCGGAAGTCAGCTTGTCATCGCAACGCCGGGCCGTCTCGAAGACTTCATGAATCGCCGGCTAATCGATCTGGCTGCAATCGAAGTTCTCGTGCTGGATGAAGCCGATCGGATGCTCGACATGGGTTTTCTGCCCGTTATTGAAAAAATACTCTCGGCTTTGCCCGCCGCGCGCCAGAGCCTATTTTTCTCAGCGACTATGGAGCCTAGTGTGGAGCGCATGATTGCACGTCATTCGAAGCACCCCGTTCGTATTGCGATCGGCGAATCCACCATGAAAGCTCCGGACGAGATTGATTTGCATGTGTACGAAGTGGAGAACGATTATAAACTTCCGCTGCTTCGTCACATGCTCGATCAGGAATCGGGATCGTTTCTGGTGTTCGCGCGGACGAAGCATGGGACAGACCGGCTCGCCAAAAAGCTTTCCGGCTTTGGAACGCGCGCCGTTGCCATGCATGGGGATCGTACACAGAATCAGCGCAACCAGGCCCTCGCGGGATTCCGCGACGGCCGCTATCGTGTTTTGGTCGCCACCGACGTGGCGGCACGCGGTATCCATGTGGACAGCGTGGCGCATGTAGTTAACTACGATTTACCGCAAGCACCGCAGGACTTTATCCATCGTGTGGGGCGCACCGGACGAGCAGGACAGCGCGGTGTCGCGTCCACGTTCACGCTGAAATCTGAACGCAGCGAGATCAGGCGCATTGAGCGAGAATGCAAGATTCAGCTCTTGCGTCGCGCGGTATCGCCTGAACTCGTCAGTGAAAACCGCGCGCCGGTTCTTCTTCGGCCGAAGCGCAAACGGGCGGCATATCACCGCTAATCTGCGCAGCGCCGTTTGATACTTGACCTGTTGTCAGGCCGCTTTACCCAGGACGCCATGCGGGTCGAGCACAAATTTTTTCGCAGCGCCTTTGTCGAAGTCTTTATAGCCTTCCGGGGCTTTATCCAGGCTGATCACGGTCGCGTTGACGATTTTCGCAATGGGCAAACGGTCATGCAAGATGGCTTGCATCAACTGCCTGTTGTAACGTAATACCGGCGTTTGGCCCGTGTAGAAGCGGTGCGACTTCGCCCAACCCAGGCCCAGGCGCATCCGTAAGTTCCCTTGCTGCGCTGCTTCATCTTTCGACCCGGGATCCTCCGTTACATAAAGGCCGGGAATACCAATTGCACCGCCGGCGCGCGTAATTGCCATCAACGAATTCAGGACGGTCGCAGGCGCTTCGGTTGCAGATTGCTTACCATGTCCATGAGCCTCAAAGCCGACTGCGTCAACGGACGCATCGACCTCCGGCACGCCAATCACATTCGCGATCAGTTCTTCCAGTTTGTCGCTCTTCCTCAAATCGATCGGCTCGAAGCCGACTCGCTTGGCATGATCCAGCCGCTCCTGCTGCATATCGCCGATCATAATGACCGCGGCGCCCAAAATCTGGGCGGAAGCGGCGGCGGCCAAACCAACCGGACCCGCTCCGGCAACATAAACAGTAGATCCTACGCCGACCCCGGCGTTAACAGCGCCATGAAATCCAGTGGGCAGAATATCGGAAAGCATGGTCAGATCGCGGATTTTCGAAAGGGCTTGCTCCTTATTCGGGAATTTCAATAAATTGAAATCGGCGTAAGGAACCATCACGTACTCTGCCTGACCGCCAACCCAGCCGCCCATATCGACGTAGCCATACGCTCCGCCCGCGCGAGACGGGTTCACGTTCAAACAGACGCCTGACTGCTGTTCGCGGCACGTTCGGCAGCGCCCACAAGCAACGTTGAAGGGAACAGAAACAAGATCGCCAACATTTAAGAACTCAACGTCCTTACCCTTCTCAATAATTTCACCCGTAATCTCGTGTCCGAGGACCAGCCCTTTCGGAGCTGTCGTCCGGCCGCGGACCATATGCTGATCCGAGCCGCAAATATTCGTGGACACGATTTTGAGAATCACGCCATGCTCGATGTCATTGCCCTTCGGATTCTTCATCTTTGGAAAGTCGATGGACTGGACCTCCACGTTGCCGGGTCCAAGATAAACGACGCCTCGATTGCTTGCCATTGTTTGTTCTCCTTTCGCCAGTATATGGAGACCCGAATCAGAAGGAAACGTTACCTTCTCGATCCCAACGCCCTGCTGATTGCCTTCACATTATTTGCTGCCTCGGTCTGCATTGGACTTTTCAACGCTGCGGACTGTTTCGAATAGCTGAGCGCATCGTTCATCAGCGTCCGGCTCTTCGACGCTTTCCCCAATTCGAAATCCGCGACTCCAAGATGGAACAGCACGATCGGCAGCAATTGCGAGTTTTCTTTCACCAGCGGGAGCGCCGAGCGCAAAGATTTGTCCGCTTTTGCATATTGATGCTGGCCGTTGTAACTGACGCCTTCCATCCAGTACGCCAGCCCGAGCATGGTTTGTTTCTTCTTTGCCCAATCGCCCTCGGCAATATCGTCCGGCTTTGCTTTCGACTGCATGACTTCAGCGAGCTTAGAGGCGTAGGTTAATGTCTTTTCCTGATTGTTCTTTTGCAAGTTGTCGCTGGCAGCGAAGGCCAACACATCCTCATTAGTGGGATCGCGCTGGAGTTGCTGCTCCGCGGCAGTTCCGGCCTTTTCCTTTTGCCCCGTTTGCTGGAGCGCAGTCAGGTATCGCCCGTAGGCTTTGCTTAGATAGGCGCTTTCCGGGGCACGCTGTTGTAACGATTCCGTGAGCGCAACAATTTTTGCGGGATCGGTCGTCTTCGCGGACATCGCGTAGACCGAATATTCGGTGTACGTATCCACCTGTTTCGCGTAGTCGAGCCGGGATTTGTCGTCTACGCCCGCTTTAAAGGAAGCGATTTCCTTCCGCGCCGCCTTTGACGTTTCGGCCGACCACTTCATCACACCATCTGCATCGTCTTTAGCTTCCGATGCTTTGAGGTTGTTATAAGCGATTTCGGTATTGTCCGGATCCGCTGCGAGCGATTTTTCGCCGGCTTCAATCGCCTTATCGTAATCCTTGCCCTGCAAATAAGCAGTTTGCAGTTGAGCCCATGCCCAGCCTGCCTGATTACTGGTCGGGTATGTTTTTACGAATTCCTGCAGCAATGTCTGCTTTTGCGTTGGGTCGGACGCTTGCTGAATCGCATAAACCATTTTGCCGTCCGGCGTGTTCGGGTCAAAGCCCTGCGATTTCTGGCTGACGGCAAACGACGGCACAGCCAGGGCAACTGCCGCTGCGAGTGTGAAGGATTTCATAAACCTCCTGTAACGCGGAAACTTTATCACAGAATTTGGTGCCCGAAAGATCGACAGGCGCAGAAAAAGGCAGGTGCATATGCCGGTGCGAAAGAGGAAGATGAAAAAATGCTCGGATTTGCTTCGGCGCTCTGGCGCTATCCAGTGAAATCTATGCAAGGCGAAGAACTCGAAAGCGTGCAAGTTACTGAACGAGGGTTGGCCGGAGACCGGATCTATGCCCTTATCGACACCGCAACCGGTAAAGTTGTGAGCGCAAAAAACCCGAAGAAATGGCCCGGGATAATGAACTGGAGCGCCACATTCACGGATTGGCCCCGCGTCGGGACGGAAGCGCCACCGGTGCGCATCGGGCTTCCGGATGGAAGGTCGGTTGTAAGCAACGAGTCCGGTTTCGAGAGTGAGATTTCTTCGATTTTCAGCCGTGGCGTGACTGTTCGATCGACGCCGCCCGCGACGGCGAGTCTGGAAGAATATTGGCCCGATATCGACGGATTGGCGCACAGCGAGATAGTGACCGACGAAGAAATGTCACTTGGGACACCCGGCACATTTTTCGATTTTTCTGCGATTCATCTGGTCACAACTTCGACGTTATCCGCACTACAACGTGCGTATCCGAAGGGCCGGTTCGATATCCGCAGATTTCGCCCGAATATAGTTATCGAAACCGGAGAGCAAGGGGGATTCATGAGAACGATTGGGTGGGCCGCAAAATCGCAGTGGGC
>DAISJE010000024.1:0-17941 GCA_036821665.1 Bryobacteraceae bacterium
TCGGCCCCATAGGGAATAAAAGTCGTCTTCTTACCGTACCGGTCCAGATAATATTTGCGGATAACTTCCGCGTCCGTCACAACGGCGGAGCAGCACCAGGTAGCCATCCATTCCGAAAGCAAATACCAGTCTTTCGCGAGTTGATTCCACTTCTTTCGGTGTCTCTCGACTCCATCTACATTCAGCGCGGTGGGCATCCCAATCAAGCGCGGCCACAGCGTGAAAACCGCATTCGCCGCATTACAATAGAGCACTGCATCAAAGCGCCGGAAGAGCAAAGCTGCAGTTGAGATTCCGGTATGAGCGACAGTATCCAGGTATTTGTGCCGGATAGTGGGCAGATAGCGTAGCTGCACACCGCGATACTCGGATTGTGCGTAGCGCTCGCGGCAATAGACGGTTACTTGATGACCGCGTTCCACCAGCCTGACGGATATCTCTTCGGCAAAAGTTTCAAAGCCGCCGTAATTGGCGGGTATGCCGCGCGTACCGAGCAGGGCGATACGCATCAGTTCGAGAACCAGCCAACCAGTTGGTCATCTGCCACGCGTCTGCGTTGCATAATGGCGCGCCGTTTTGCCCATGTAGAGCGGAAATTACGAAGTACCAGCCAGAATGCGCGCAGCGACGTCCATTCACGGAAGCAGCAGCCGCCGATTACAAGCAAATCCCGAGTAGTAATCGGGAGCCAGTAGCGCTTATACACACCGGGCGTCATGTTCTTGATCCGCAGCAGCCACCGGTTCTTGACCGAGTGCATATTCAGCACAGCGGGTACGGATCTACGGTTTGAGGGCAGAACGCTGCGCACATGATAGGCGACGGCCTGAGGCGTATATAAACATTTCCAGCCGGCCAATTGCGCGCGCCATGCGACATCGGCGTCTTCGCGATAAGCGAAAAAATCATTATCGAAGAACTCTCCGCCAACGCTGATCTCTTCAATCATTTGTCGCCGGTAAAGACAGGCTGCACCGGTCCCGCCGAATACGTATTCGGGGCAATCGTACTGGCCCTGGTCCAGCATGCGGCTGCCGCGATCGAGATGCCGCTGATTGCGGCTCATATAGATTCCAGTCGAATCGAAGACAGCGCGTTCGGGAATTTTGAAATCAGGCTCCATGGCGAGCAGCTTGCCGCACGCACTGCCGACGGCCGAATCGCCCTCAGCCGTTGCGACAAGCATCCGAATGAAATCCGGCATAAGGCGAACATCCGGATTCAAGGTCAGAATCCATGCCGCCCTCGACAGCGCGATTGCCTGATTCTGTCCCGCGGCAAAACCTACGTTTTCGCGATTGCGCACCACTCGTGCGAGATGTTCGTATTCGCTCAGGATATCGGACGTTCCATCCTTCGATGCATTGTCTACAACGATTACTTCTTTCGATTCATAGTCCTGCTCGAAAAGATAGTGCAAGCACTGTCGGATAAACGCACTGCTGTTGAACGTGACAATTGTGATGGCCACTCGGCCAGAGTCAAAGGTGTCGCTCAAGCAGGTGGTACCAGGCTGAAATACAGACGCCAGTAAATATCGAAGCCAATCCGCCGTTGTAGTTCCCGGATCTCACTTTCACTCTCCGACATCGCGGCTTCTATCAGGCTCGCAGCTTGCACATCGCCGCGAAATGCGCGCCATCGCAACACGGCCTCCGTTTTGCCATGCAAACCGGCCAGGAAGTGGCCGTGCTTGGCCGTCGTGGCGAGAGAAAGCATCTGCCCGACGAAAATAGGCCAAGCGAACCGAAAGAGCGTACGCGCAGGATAATGCTTTGCCAGCAACAAAACCTGGTTGCGGGCGCTCAGATACATCACGCGCGCGCCGTTCTTTCCGAGCGTCGCTTTGCCCGAATGTAGCGCGACGGCTTCCGGCTCATAGATTCCCTCAAATCCAGCCAAGGCACATCGCACGCCGAAATCGACATCTTCGTAATACGATTCGAAGCGCGTCTCTAACAAGCCGAGCGCATCGAAAACGCGGCGATGAAACAGCACTGCGGTCATGGGCGCCAGCCGGATCTTCCGCCGGGTGCTCCAAATGCCTTCATCACGCCGTCCCCAGCCGCAGCGCCAGGCATAGGCAGCTCTTGAGACCAAATCCCAGCTTCCATCCAAGGTCCCCTGATCGTCCTGTTGTAGCAACTTTCCGACCGCAAATGCGGCATTCTCCTGTTGTGCACTCCCAAGCAGCCGCTCAATCCAGTCGGCTTCCAGGCGGACGTCGTTATTTAGGATGAGAATCCAGTCTCCGGTTGAACGTTCGATTCCGGCGTTCACGGCAGCCGCAAATCCGCGATTTTCAGGAAACGCGACAACGGTTGCACCCAACCGCTTTGCGACACCTAGCGTTTCATCGCTGCTGCCGTTATCAATGACAATTGCTTCATCCGGCGGACGTGTCTGCTCGGCGAGATTCGTGAGAATACTTTCAACCAGAGCGGCGCGGTTCCAGGTTGGTATGATTGCCGAAACCGTTCCCATTACTTCGTTATAGACTGGCTGGGATCGAAAGATTTAAAAACCATGACCAGACGGGATGTTTTGCAAGTTGGGGCAGGCACCGGCCTGACGCTGTTAGCTAAACAGGCGCAAGCGGCGCATAAGAAAAGCATAATCGTTGCGGGAGGCGGGATCGCGGGCCTATGCTGCGCTTACGAGCTGAATCGGCGCGGCCATGATGTAACCGTCCTCGAAGCATCGGGGCGCGTGGGCGGTCACGTGAAAACCGTACGGGATGATCTACCAGATGGCCTTTATGTGGATGCGGGAGCGGAGCAATTCACGAAGCCCGGTTATGACTTGTATTGGGGCTACGTTCGCGAGTTTAACTTGCCTTATCTTCAAGATCACCGCCGCGATCACATGATGCGGCGCATCGGCGGCCGCCTCTATTCGGAAGAAGATCTGGCAAATCCGAAAGTGCTGGCGGGCTTCGGCTTTAACCAGCACGAAATCCAGTTTTTGAAACAGCATCCGTGGTGGGATTTGCCGCGCCTGTATCTCGATAAATACACCGATGCCTTCCACGACGAGTACAAGCCGTTCGAAGCCGGGTTGGACAATCTGGACAACATGACCGTTACCGAACTTCTGCAGAAGGAAGGCGCCTCCGATGCCGGTATACGGTTTGCCGGCGGGAATTCCTCCGCGCTTCACACCATATGGCACACGGCAATTCTGAGGCTGCGCGGTGTCCCACTTTGGCCGACGCAGGTTTTCCGACTGATTGGCGGAAACAGCAAGCTGCCGGAAACCTTCGCTGCAAAATTGGGGAATCGGGTGAAATTGGGCTGCCCGCTCACCGGTATCCGTCATGGAGACCACGGCGTGACCGTCGAATATCGCGAATTCGATCAACCGAAGCAGATGTCAGCCGATTACCTGGTCTGCTGTATGTCGGCAGTGATGCTGCGACAGATTCCGGTAACGCCCGCTTTTCCCGAACCCAAGCAGTGGGCCGTGCACAACATTCGGTATTATTCGGCCACGCGCCCGATCTTGCAAGCGCGTACGCGATTCTGGGATCAGAACAAGACGGGAATTAATCTGGAACTTTACGAAACGGCGCTCGAGCATTGCTGGTCGATGCCCAACGAGGTGCAAACACCGCGAGGCTTAATCGTAGGAACCGCACAGCCCGGTGTGACGGCGGATGCGGCACTGAAAACGCTCCGCACCAGCTATCCCGAAAGCGACACCATCGAATATGCCCGGATTGTCGATTGGTCAAAGGACCCCTGGTGCATGGCTTGCGAAACAATCACGAGCAAGCCGGGCGAGTTAAAGAAATTCTGGCCGGCTCTGATTGAGCCGCACGGTCGTATCTATTTCGCCGGAGCATATTGCGACAACCTGAATTGGGGTCAGGAAGCGGCAACGAGATCCGCTAACCGCGTCGCCAAGATGATTGACGCCGCGGCGAATGGCGCATAGCCCCCGAAAAGTTTTTGGTTCACTATAGGATCGAAGGTAAACCGGCAGGTGAGTGATAGTGTCCTTTCCCAACGGGAAATACCTCCCACGTGACCATAGGACGCGACACCGTTCGCAATACCTTTTTACCCGCAAATAGATTCGGTAAGGAGCGGTCAACTTCAGAATATTGGACCGACGCGTTTTCCTGCATATAAAACGTCCAGTCTCCGTTTGCGTCTCGGCGGCCTAGTACGCAGGCCCATGGAAACACTTCCCGCACTGTAAGTTTGCCCAGCGCATGCTGGCGTTTTAGTAGCCCCTTGTACTTTAGGGCTCGTTGCGTGGAGTAGCTGTACATCGTTGTTCCGGTGGTAACGTTGGTCTTCGTTTTTTCCGTGTTGGGGTTGGCAATGTAGTGAGTTTTGTTGACGCTGCCTGGCGCCAATGCGCCCAGATTTATGTTGTGTTGCTGATCATAATCTTGATACTCAGCCATCAGCGCATCCCAGAAGGCAACCGTTTCACGAATTTGCTCTTTGGCAAAATTCGTGGTTCCGCCGCTATGATAGACCGTCGGATTTTGGCGCGTGCCTTGGAAATAAATGGAGCAGCCGTTAATAGCGGCCGTCATAAAAACGTTAGGGTCATTATTGGCTGCGCCTTGCGGCGGAATCGTCATTCGGATCGAAGCGCCGGAAATATCCCAAGGCAAGTAATAAACCGGGACGTGGCCGGGTTGGGCAACCGTCGATGTATCGACTTCGATCGTATCTCCTCCCTCATTTGTGTTCGCAGTGCGTGAAGCCAGCTTCAGTTTGATATAGGCAATTTTGTCCACCGGGCTCATTTCTGCAAGACGCACGTAAAATTTACCAGCTTGCGATTGCAGACCGGCTCGTGCACTGGTCGGGCCGGCCATTACACTCGCTACATCGGTTCCCTTTGATCCAGCATCGTCTTTTGGATGGATCGAATACCTTTTTACGAGCTTAAGAAAATCGGCTTCGCTGCCGGTCAGGAGATCGTTGTAATAATCGGCTGTCCGGGTCTTGGTGAAATAACTCATTGTTCCTCCGCAGGGTCATTTTCCCACGCGGATTATTTCACAGAAATGTCGAATAGAAAATGCGGCTTCATTACCTCACGGGTGCGACTCGAAGTCTCCGTCCTCTGCAATCCTGAACGCCCCTGCAAGGGACCGGATGCAGATCCTTCGATAAGCAAATACCCAAGGCGCCCATGTAGCCTCCTCTACAGCCGATCGCGATAGCTGCATCGTTCAGACCGGGATTCAATTCCTCGAATGTTTTCTTGATTTCGAATGGGCTGATCGTAAATTGGGCTTCAGGGCTCGTGAACTGTCTTGGAATGCGAAGCGAGGTGAATGCTCTGCGCATCAGATTGAAGTAGCCGCTTGCGCTCAATCCGGTACAAGTGCCGTGCGCCTGCCATTCATGTTCGATGAGCTGGAGATCGGGCATGATGTCGAGCATCGACGAGGGCGTCGACAGTCCCGGTGCCTGCGAGCAGTATCTCGGCCCGCCGCCTTTTTGAAACTCCGGCCAGAGCCCATGCACGATAAAGCCAAAGTGATGCCCGCCGTCGCATTCCGGCTTCCACGGATTACTGTGACAAAATTCCGGAGACCACGAGAGATTCAGGACGTAGTAATCGAACGTGGCCGGTTGCTGAGCGGATGCGGGAGCGATTGCCAAAGTGGCGATCCCGAGAAGCGCAACCGCGTAGAAAAAAGCTTTCATGGATGCTACGTTCGAAATCCGATGATATGCTCGGAGCAAGGTCGTACGGATGAGTCGCCGCGCGGTCATGTGGTTCCTCTGTTGCGCCGTCGCCCTTATCGGCACGGCGTATGCGCTCGATAGAACGCTACCACGTCCGTTTCGGGAATACCCGGGAATCGAGTATCGCCTTGGCTCCATTCCGCTTCCACCCGATTATCAGAAAGGGGCCGAGTGGACTTTTGCGCGGCTGATGTATCCGGGCGGGTGGAACGATGGTTACGCCGGACGTGAAAGTGACTGGCGCGAGGGTCGTAGCCTCTGGACGCAGGATTTTCCGCGCGCCGATCGTCATTTTTCTCTAGCCGTGCGACGCTTGACGCGCATTGATGTCCGCTCGGTTGAGCAGGCTGTGAACCTGGACGACGGTGACGACGTATACAATTGGCCCTGGCTGTATGCCGTGCAAGTTGGCGAATGGGGCATTACCGATACGCAGGCACAGAAGTTACGGGATTATCTCTTACGCGGCGGCTTTTTCATGGCCGACGATTTTCATGGGACTGTCGAATGGCAGGTTTTTCAGGAGAGCATGAAACGCGTCTTCCCCGACCGGCCGATTGTCGAGATTCCGAGTAGCGATGCGATTTTTCACACCGTGTATGATCTCGACGACCGCTACCAGGTTGTCGGCGCCGAACATTTAGCCGAAGGACATAAGCTGGACGGCTACGTCGCGCGGTGGCGAGGGATCTATGACGATAAAGGACGCGTCATGGTTGCTGCGTCTTTCAATTCGGATATCGGTGATTCCTGGGAATGGGCCGATGAGCCTGAATATCCCGAGAAGTACTCGGCGCTAGGAATACGCATCGGTGTGAATTACATCGTTTATGCGATGACGCACTGAAGGAGGCAGGAGTCAGAAGACGGGAGTCAGAAGACGGGAGTCAGGAGGGCGCTCCCGTAATAGAGAGCGTTAAACAGCAACTTGAAGGTGGCGTGGGATTGGGCACGGAACGTCACTTCCGGACCGAACACAAACACTTTGCCCGCTCCGATTTTTGCGTCCACAATGGCCGTTCCGCCGTCCAGATACTGCTGACCCCAGGCCCAACCGCTACGCAAAGGCTTCGGCGATGCGAACCAGGCAACTGCGGACGTATGTTTTAACGGCGCATCCGGATCGAGTCTGAAAACCGGGCTGTTGTCGAAAAATACATCCACATTCGTGGGCATGCCATACGACAGCGGATCATTGTTGTTGACAGTCGCGGATAGCAGCGATCCGGGGATGTAAAACTTCTCGCGTGGAAGCGGATGCAATTTGTTATCAGCGCCCATCTGGGCTACATAATTAGTGATCGGCACCCCGAGTAGCTCCGCGAGATCGGAAGAATCCCCGATCGTCACAACCGTGCCGCCGGATTCGACGAATTTTTTGAGTTGAGGAATTGTCTTCTGCTCCGTGATATGGCCCAGCCAAGACCGGTACTGCTCGGGAATATCGGCTGCGGCGGGCTGCCGGTTGAAAAATGCACGTTCCCGGGTGCTTGGCTCGAACGCTCCGTTCGTGAATACCAGAACGTCAAATTTGCTCTTCAGATCACCGGCGTCCAGCATTTGCGGATAAACCAGTTCAAAAGGAAATTCGTATTGCTCGAATAACCAGCGATCCCAACCCGAAGAGATCAGGCCGCCATACTGGTCGTACAGACCAATACGGATCGGCCTCAGCTTGAGCGCCTCTCCCGCCGGGGCGGTCGCAACGCCGTATGCGCTTACTCCCAATTCGTTCGCACCACGTTCGAGTATGGCCCGCGCTTTCGCCGAGGCGGGCACCCATATCGTTCCGGTGCCTAGATCCCGGCCGGCGGCCGTTCCCTCTCTTTTTAACCAATAGACATCGCAGTTCGATTTCAGAAGCCGGTTTAAAACGATAAACGAATCGTTCATGCGATGGCTGAGCAGATAGCCGGCCGGGTGTGCCGGCCCTCTCAGCGAAGCGGGCGGCGCATGCAGCAAGCCATCGATCTTTTCGAAAGGACCGTCGAAGCCGTCCAAAATGCGATCGAACTGCACCCCCATCTGCAATGCCAGTGTCCAGCCGGAGATATCGTAAGGCGGAATCGGAGGACCACCCGGATATAAAAAATCATTCGGATAGTGCTGCGGTTCAAACATGTCCATTACATGTGGCCGGAAGGCCTGCGCAGCTTTTACGACGTAGGATCCCGCCGGGTACATCCTGCCGTTAACTTGGAACCGCGTCGTTGCTTTTTCAACTGTAATGCCGACCTTCAGCAATGCGTTCACAAACTTAGTTGCCGTCGGGAAATCGGGCTGCTCGGAGGAGATGATGTAAGCGCGCGGATCGCGGTGCGCCGGATCGTGCAAAACCTTTTGATAGAGATCGGATGGCAGAGTTGGCGCATTCAGACCGCCTGGGGAGAAGCCCGGAGGGAACTCAGCGCGCGCTCCCTCTCCCTCGCGGTCGCGGCTCCGTTCTCCGGCTTCTTTCAGTGCGGCGATGCGATCGGGCGTGATGGTCCAATGATCTTCGCTCCCATTGCGGATCGAATTCCTGCCCATTTCGTAAAAATCGAAGAGTAAGGTCTCTCGATTCCGCGAGGCGTAGTCGAGGATAGCCCGGTTATTCGTCAGCTCATAGTAAATAGATTCGCGATAATGCCAGATTTGTGGAGCAACCGGTAGAGTCAGATCTCCCGTCGGCAACTGCTTATCCGCAACCAACGGAATGCGCATGGGCGTGGGGTTGCCGATGATTTCGGTAAGAATGCCGATCATGTTGGGAAAATACGTGAGAGTCCGCAGCCCGCCATTCCACCAGGTGGAGTAATTCGCTCCGCTACGCTGTGTCGAACCGCCCTTTCCCTCAGCTACCAGCCGTTCATGCATCGCCGTGCCGACCGCTTCCACGCCCAGCGGTATCAATGGATCGAAGTTATAGTTGAACGGGTCGCGAAATGGCGGCATGAAAATTACTGCTCCGGCAGGTCCTGTCTGGTGGTGGTTATAGACAATCTGCGGAAACCATTCGAGGAACATTTGCCGGTTCATATTCGTGGTTTCCGGCATGTTGGACATGTAGAAATCACGATTATTGTCATGGCCGACGTAATGCTGGAACAGGCGCGGTAAGCCGCCCAATGTGCGCTTTTCCGGATCTGGCTCGCGCATGTACCAATCCGCTACCAGTTCCTGTCCGTCGGGGTTGGCCAGCACGCAGAGCTGTATGTCGTCGTTCAGGAAACGCATGGTTTCCGGATCGGAGCGGCTGAGCATCTGATAAACGTGTTCGATTAACTGTTGTGAGCCGACCGTCTCGGTTGCGTGCAAGCCGCCATCGATCCAGACAACCGCTTTGCCGTCGCGCGCGAGCGCATGAGCGGTGTCGCTGGTCAGGCCTTCGGCATGTGCGAGCCGCTGTGAAATTTCCTTATAACGCTCGAGATGGCGCATGTTCTCGGGCGAGCTGATGATTGCCATATACTGCGGCCTGCCTTCCGCAGTCTTGCCGATATCAACCAGCTTCATGCGATCCGATTCAGTGGCCAGCTTCTTCCAGTAGGCCTCAAGCTGGCTGTAATTCGCGACGTGATAGTCGTCGCCGATATTGAACCCGAATGCCTCTTTCGGCGTTGTAATGGCAGACGGGATCTGGGCGGATAAGATGAATACCGCCCAAGCTGCGCACAAGATCAATCGCACGCGAGGTTACTTCGTATTCGCAGCGGCCTTCCTGGCGTTCTTTTGCTGCTCTGCGATCTGGTCCGGGAACAAAGGATAAGAAAGCGGATGAGCGTGCTGCTGGTGACAGGTGAAGCACCGGACTTCGGGATGTCCTTCGAAGTTGTCACGATCGATGGATGCGGCCATATCGATCATTTTTCGAGCCGTCTTCTTTTCCTTCTTATCGTCGGAATCGAAATGACCGCGTACATGGCAGAACTCGCAATCCTTTCCAAGTGACCATGCAATGTAGCGCATCTGATCGATAAATTCCGATTCCGGGAGCGTCTTGAGCGAGGTCTTTACGTTTTTAAAATGCTGCTCCGCCGTTTGTTCCGGTTGGCGAAGGGGTTCGCCGGCGGAGTCCGGCTGCTTCGTCAATACGTACGTGCTTTGGTACTCTTTGCCGTTATTCGTACCGGACATACTGATGGTCAGCACGTGGCCGTCGCTTGACAAATCATAGACACGTTTGAAGGTGCTGGGCCGGCCCGCCACTTCGCCCGTTAACGTAATGGTATTTCCGTTCGAAGCACCTGTGAGTCGCGTAGGAATACCTTCGTATGGGCGCACCGTGGGCTTATTGTAATCGAAAAACGTCAGAACGGAGCGGAACTCGCCGTGCTCGCCGGTCACAGCGGAAGTCTCGACTATTTCGGGAGCCTTTTCGCCGGTGCGGCGATTGAATACGGCATCTTTCTGTTCGATGATCGCGATGTAGTCCTTTATCGGCGGCCCGGCGACCTTGCTTTTTTGCAAGTCCGCCTTCCACACGCCGCTAATATCGGCCGACTGGGCGCATAACACCGACGCGGTGATAACTGCTATACCAATTAAAATCCTCATAGCTTTGGGGAGAGTATATCAGCGACCTATTTACTCGGTGACGGCGGAAGTGCATTGACGCGCCCCCAGTAGACGGTGCACTCGGCAATATCGACGCTGTTAGGAAATAGTGAATCCAGATTGAAGCTGTCGATGATGTCATCCTTGCAAGTCTCAACAGTATAAAAGCGGCCCGCCTGCACTTCCTTCTTTACCTCGGCTTCGGAAATGATGTGATACAAGCGCTCCTGATCTGCCGGCAACTGTAGTTTGTGCGAGTAAGAGAATTCAAAACCGGAAGGAGGAGCGCGGTGCAGGAGAAAATAAACCGCTTCATCGGCCATAAAAAGCCGGTTCGGGGGAGTGACTTGTTTGATCTTTTTCGCGATCTCGTCGTAATCCTTCCAGCGCGTCGCGTCGCGTCCGTCGTATAAGGTTTTAGCGGCGCATAGCGTAAACAATGCGCTGACCGCGAGGCCCGGCCAGAAGCTCCGATCCGCACTCCCCAGCTTCGATCCGACAATATACAAACCCGCTGCGGAGAGTATGGCCATAAATGGAATCAGAAAGATGAAGTACCGGCCAAACGTAGGATGCGCCGTTGCAATGTAAAGACCCGGAACGACTGAAAGCCACGCGGCAAGATAAAATTCGGCTCGCTGTTCCCGATTCCACGTGCTTCTTCGCCGAACGAACCAGGTCCCTGTAATCGCTAGAGCTCCCAGCAGCAACGCCTGTGTAGAATTCAACCAGTCGCTGAGGACATCAAGGTCGTGTTCTCCAGGTTTTCCCCAATTGACGCGGCGGAAGAGTGCCTGATATTGAATCACATTAAAGAACGTCTGGCGAGGCGCTTGGGTGAAGAGCCAAAAGACTGGAGCAAACGGAATAAGAACACCTAGAATAAATGCCACCATCTTGGTCCAACGCTTTCCTGCGCTGTTATAAAACCAGGTCCAGGCCAGAAGGACCGCAACACCGGCAGCACATAGCAGAGTCGCGCTTGCCGCAGCACCCGCTAAGAGCCCGGTCGCAAAGGCGAGAAGCGGAGTATGGCGCTTAGCGGCCGCTAGTGCCACTCGAAAAGCGGCTACTGTAAGAAACAAACCCATGCCATAGGCTTGAGCAACCGTCCCAAACTGCACAACAACCACGTCGAGCCCGATCATGCAAGCGACCGTGATGGCGCACGCCAGCCGCCAATTCACTACCGGGAAACGACGTCGTATAAAGTCAGCCACCAGAAACACAGCCCCAATGACCAGGAGCGTCGCCCCATAGTGAGTAACGCGCCAGCTCTCGCCAAAGATACGCATCAGGCAGGCATTCCAATAAGCGTTCAACAGGGTTTGCGGGAAGCAAAAATCGATGTAGGGAGTCTTTCCCGCATTGATGAGCTGTGCCGCAACCAGGTGAAAGCCTTCGTCCCACACGAACGACAGCGTCTGAGAATAAATCAGCAATGCAGCCGAAATCAAAGTCAGGATCCCGCAGAAAAGCAACGGCATTTCGTTACCTTTGCCGCGGGTATGGCTGGCCGGCTCATCGACTGGGGAAGAGACTTGATCCATGGACGTGCGACGGCCGGGAGACAGCTTTACGTACTCACTGTAGCGAAAAGAAGAATCCGCGACTGATTCTCTGGTGCCGAAGCGTCGGCAGATGATCGATGCGAACGGGGAATTGCGTAACGAATAAACGCGAATAGATCACTCCAAAATACGTGTGTATTCGTATTCATTCGTGGGCCAAATCGGGCTCTGATGATACGATCTCAACGAAACCATGGCAAACAAAGGCAAAGTCAAAGTCGGCGTTATTGGATCCCGGTTCGAAGGCGATATTCACTGCGCAGCGTTTCAACTCATGCCGGAGGAGGCGGAAGTCGTCGCCATCGCTTCCCCGACGCCCGGCAATGCGGAGAAGCTAGCTCGAAAATACGGCATACCTCGCGCATTTCTTGACTACAAAGAGATGCTCAAAGAACCGGATATCGAAATGGTCACGATTACGGCGCCGAATTATCTGCACGCGCAGATGACCGTCGATATCGCAAATGCAGGTAAGCATGTGGTTTGCGAAAAGCCGCTTTGCATGACTCTGGCCGAAGCCGATGAGATGATCGATACCTGCAAGCGCAAAGGTGTCCTGCTCGGCTACGCCGAAGAGCTATTCTTCACGCCGAAATACGTGAAGGCCAAAGAAATGGCCGATCAGGGCGGTTTCGGCAAGGTCTATCTCGTCAAGCAGAGCGAAAAGCACTTCGGGCCGCACAGCGACTGGTTCTGGGATGTCGAGCGCTCCGGCGGGGGCGCGCTTATGGATCTGGGCTGCCACGGAATCGCATTCTGCTATTGGTTTCTAGGCCGTCCAGCCATTAAATCTGTCTATGCGCAGCTCGGAACTTACGTGCATGCGAATAAGACCAAGGGTGATGACGATGGCGTCTGCATGATCGAGTTTGACAACAACGCAGTGGGGATGGTGGAAGTGAGCTGGGCGAAGCGCGGCGGCATGTCCGATCGCAGCGAAATTTACGGTGAGGGCGGCGTGACTTATGCCGATCTGCACATGGGGAACGCGCTTCCGACATACAGTGAGTACGGATTTGGATATGCCGTGGAGAAAGCGCCTTCGACGCAGGGCTGGAGTTATCCGGTATTTGAAGAGCACTGGAACTACGGGATACCGCAGGAGATGCGGCACTTTGCGCGCTGCGTGCGAGGAAAAGAAACCTTGCAGGCGACCGGAGAAGACGGTCGAGTTGTGATGGAGGTTCTGTTCGCGGCGTATGCTTCCGCCGGAACCGGCCAGAAGATGCAGATGCCATACAAACCCACTGCGAAAACTCCCATACAGGAATGGCTGGAGCGCCGCGGCAAATGAGTTCGCCGCGGCAAGTGAATTCACCGCTGCTCGAAAATATTCGTGCTCAACCGAAAGCCCTGCGGCAAGTAGCAGACTACCAGCTTGGACCCGGCCGGGAAGCGCTGCTTCGCTCAGCGGAATTAATCCGGTCAAGCAATCGGGTCATTTTGAGCGGCATGGGTGCGTCCGCATTCGCCTGTGTTCCAGTTGCATATGCGCTCGGCACGGAGGTGATCGATAGCTCTGAACTGCTTTATTTCCGGCAATCGATTTTGAAGCAGGAAACAACCGTGGTCCTTGTTTCCCGCTCGGGAGAGAGTGTAGAAGTGATCAAGCTTCTGCCGATTCTCCGGCAAACGGGCTGTCGCGTTATTGGCGTCACGAACGTTCCCGGAAGCACGCTCGCCACCCAAGCGAATGAAGCAATCATCCTGAACAGCCCCGCGGATCAGTTAGTCGCAATCCAAACGTACACCGCAACGGTGCTTGCGCTCCTGCTGTTGGCGGATCCAAGCCCCGCTGACTTATACACCACCATCGAAACCTTTGAACGCCAGCTAAATGCCGGGTTCATGGCTGGCGACGCCGAAAGCGAGTTTCTGAGCCCGAACGCGCCGGTTTACCTCCTGGGGCGGGGTCCTGCTTTAGGATCGGTCTTGGAGGGCGCGTTGCTTTTCCATGAAATGGCAAAATTGCCGGCAATCGGAATGCAGGCCGCGCAGTTCCGGCATGGGCCGGTAGAAGTAGTGGATGCCGGGTTCCGCGCGATCATTTTTGGTACTACGCCTGAGACGCTCCCACTCGACGCCGGGCTTGCCGGCGATCTATTGCAGATGGGTGCGAAAATCTGCTGGATCGGCCCCAGTTCAGCCGCGCCCGCTGGCGCGATTGTGTTTGACGTCGCTCCTCAGCGCTTTGCGCCGCTCTTAGAAATTGTTCCGTGCCAGCTCCTCGCGTATCGGCTGACCGAAGCGCGCGGCGTAACGCCGGGCGCATTTCGTTGGGCTCCGGCCATCACGCGCTCTGAGACCGGCTTTATGTCCGCGAAGTCGCAATGACGGGTTCGGTTCTCTGCGTCGATATCGGCGGGACCTCCAGCAAAGCGGGTGTTCTCGACAGCGCCGGACAGTTGCACCTTATCGATTCCATTCCAACCTCTCCGGACGCCGCGTCCTTCGTAGACAGGCTAGCCGATCTGATCGATCGAACGCTGGCGAAAGCTAAAGCTGGCGACTTCGGAATTAGCGGCATTGGTGTTGCGGTCGCCGGATTCGTTAGTGCGGAACGCGACAGGCTGCTGTACAACGCAAACCTGAGCTGGCTGGAAGGATTTCCCATTAAGCAACGGCTGTCGCAACGATTTGATTTCCCGATAGAACTCGAGGTCGATTCGAACGCCGCAACCATGGCTGAATACCATTTCGGGTCGGGCCGGAACTCAAAACGATTCTTGTGCCTTACTTGCGGTACGGGCCTGGGCGTCGGCATGACGGTCAATGGCGTTCCGCTCCGTTTTGCATATGGCTGCCTCGGCGATATCGGGCATGTCATTGTGCAGCCCGATGGTCCCCTTTGTATGTGTGGCGGGCATGGTTGTGCCGAGATTCTGATCTCCGCCCCCGTCTTAGCCGAGCGCTACAGAGTTCGAACAGGTGTGGCGCGCGAGCTTAGCCTGCGTGATGTGATAGAAGCCGCGCAGCAAGGCGAGCCAGTTGCTATCGCGCTCCTGGAAGAAACCGGCAAATGGTTGGGACTCGCTACCGCCTCTATGGCGAACATTCTGTTTCCCGATCACATTGCAGTGGCGGGCGGGTTATCGGCGGCCGGAGATCTCGTCTTAAAACCGGCCGAGCGTGTATTTCGGGAGTCGGCCAGCATATTCGCGCGCTCGAATACGTCTTTTTCTAAGGCGACTCTTGGCGCCATGGCAACGCTGATTGGAGCCGCGTGGCCATTTTGGGAGGATGATAGCGAACATGGCAAATCAAGGACCGGATAGGCGCGCAGTTTTGGAAATGCTTACCGTGGCGGCGCTGGCGAGCCAGTTCACGGGGTTCAGCCGCTGGGCGTTCGCGGAAGAAATGCACATGCATCCGGCGGATGCGCCGGCTGTGCCAAAGCCCGCGAACTATAAGCCGCAGTTCTTCACACCGCGCGAGTATGCCGCGCTCGATCAGTTAACTGAGTTAATTATTCCGCGCGATGACACGCCTGGAGCGCGCGACGCCGGAGTGAGCGAGTTCATCGATTTCATGGCCGCGCATGACCCTGAGATTCAGCAGCCATTTCGCAACGGCTTGCAATTGTTGGAATCCCGAAGCTTTACAGCCGCGGCTCCGAAACGTCAGGAACAACTGCTTCGCGAAATTGCGGCTGACCCGAAAACGACTGCGTTCTTCAAGCTGGCGCGCCGCTACACGGTAATGGGCTATTACACAACTCGCATTGGCCTGGAGCAACTCGATTATCCAGGTCTCAAGCTGTACGCGAAATCGCCGGGCTGCCCGCACAAAGACGACCCGGAACACAACCATCTTCCGGGGTGAACATTATGCCGAAGCAAATCTACGACGTGGTGGTTATCGGAACGGGCGCCGGCGGCGGCATGGCGATCCATACGCTGTGTAAAGCCGGCGCGAAGGTCTGTGCGATAAATGGGAGCCGCCACCTCAATCCGAGCAAGGATTTTCGCAATCACCGGCAGCCATACGACATGAAGTTTCGCGGCTTCGGCGATCCCAAAGAGGCGAAGTCGCGTATCGGCTACATGGATAACGAGTACACGGAAGGTATTTGGGAACACGACATCGTGTACACGACTGCGCCTGGAACGAGATGGACGTGGCCGCGCTGCTTTGCGGTGGGAGGCAAGACGAATTTCTGGGGGCGATCTTCGGCGCGCTTTGGCGATATCGATTTTCGCGCTGCAAGTCGCGATGGCTATGACGTGGATTGGCCCATCAGCTATGAGGAAATCGCGCCGTATTACAGCCGTGTGGAACGAATGATTGGCGTCGCGAGCACGGTGCAGAACCGGCCAAGTAATCCGGACGGCGAATATCTGCCACCCATGAATTTCCGCTGCCTCGATTGGATTCTCCAAAGCGGCGGTAAGAAGATCGGAATCCCGTATCTTCCCGATCGCATCGCCCAGCTCACGGTTCCGCACAACGGTCATCCCGGTTGTCATTTTTGCGCAAATTGCACGGACGGCTGCGATATCGGTGCTTTCTTTTCGACACCGTGGTTCTTCCTGCCGGAGGCGGAGAAAACAGGCAACCTGGAGATCCGTACGAACGCTCTGGCAAAGAACATCATTGCCAGTGATGATGGAAAAGCGGCGGGCGTTGCTTATATCGACCGCAACACGATGCAGGAAATCGAGGTTTACGGCAAAGCCGTTGTGGTTGCCGCTTCGTGCGTTGAATCCGCGCGCATCTTGCTGAATTCGAAATCGCGGCGATGGCCCAACGGCATAGCCAATTCGAGCGGTCAAGCCGGACGGAATCTTTGCGATCATTTATACGGCACGACGGCTCGCGGCTATCTGCCGCAGCTTCTTGGTCAACCCAGTTTCCCGGATAATGTCTCCTCCAGCACCATCGCGTGGATGCCGCGCTGGCAAAACCTGGACAACCCGCATCAGGAGAAATTCATCCGGGGCTATTCGGTGTACCCGGATGGTGGTTGCAGTGAGTTTCCCTGGTATTTCGATCAGATTGACGGTTTCGGCCGTGACTTTAAGCGTGAAATTAAGCGTCGGTATCCCACGCCTGTTAGCTTCTATAGTCAAGCTCCCTCGCAGCGTAGCGACTCGAACTATGTCGACATCGATCCGGTCGTGAACGATAAGTACGGCATTCCTGCGGCACGCTTACATTTCCAATGGGACAAGAACACGCTGTTGATGTGGGAGCACGCCAAGCACTCCTGTGAAGAACTTCTGCGGGCCAGCGGCGCTGAATATACCGGACACGGCAACCCTGACCCGCCCGGCACCAGCCTGCATGAAACGGGAACCTGCCGCATGGGCAACGACCCCAAGAAATTTGTCACGAACCGTTTCGGGCAAACGCACGATGTGCCGAATCTATATATCTGTGATGCGAGCGTATTCCTGAACTGTACCGACAAAACGACCACAATCTCGATTCTGGCGTTCTCCTTGAGAACTTCGGAGTACCTGGTAGAGAATTTAAAACGAGCGTAGAGAAAAGAATGAGCTCACAAATAGGCCGGCGCGAATTTATCGGTTTCTCTTTGGCTATGGCGGCTGCGTTCGGAGCCGAGAAGCCAAATTACAGCTTCCCGACAGAACCACGGAAACGGCTTGCGGTATCGACATACCCGTTCCGAAACGTGGTCCAGTCGCATTGGGGGCGCGGGGCAGGAAAGCAAGCGCACGCTATGTCTCTGCAGGATTTCGCGGCAACAATCCCGGACAAGTTCCAGGTGCACGGGATCGAGCCTTGGAGTCCTCACTTCGTTTCAACCGAGCCGGATTACGTGCACAGCCTGAAGGACTCTTTCGATAAGAGCGGATTGCACGTCGTCAACATCCCGGTGGATAGCGGGCGCGCGAAATTATGCGGAACCGCCGAAGAGCGAGAATCCGGGCTGGCGCTTTACCACAAATGGGTGGACGCGGCCGTTATTCTCAATTCGCCGGGTATCCGTGTTCATCTTCCTCATGCTCCAGCCGGGAAAGAAGTCGAATGCGCGACAAGCGCCTTCAAGTCGCTGGCCGATTATGGCGCATCGAAAGACATTGTGATCAGTATTGAAAACGATGATGCGGATACCGAGAAGCCGGAAACGATTGTACAGGTGATCAAAGG
>DAISJE010000025.1:0-17654 GCA_036821665.1 Bryobacteraceae bacterium
GACCAAAAGGCGCTCTGAAACTTTTTTCGCAGTGTTCTTGCCTGGGTTCGCAGATTGTCACGCACGGCAGGCAAGCCGAGGTCGGCGGCTACAGCAGCGAGTCGCGACTTCGCGGCATACACATAAGATTGCACCTCGCACAGCGCAATCGGCCCCCGGGCAAGCGCGCCATCGCTCTGAAATACCGAATCCTGCGAGTCCTTCCAACCTTGCTGCAGAAGCCCGGTTTCCGAATGGCGCGCGTATTCGATGAAGCCGTCGCCATCTATATCTCCGTACCGATCGATCCAGTCGAGCGCAGCTTCAATATTGGGCCAAATACTTTTTATGAAATCGAGATCGGCGGTCCGCTCATAGTAGGCCGCCGCCAGGAGGACGAAGAGTGGAGTTGCGTCTACGCTGCCGTAATAACGTCCAAACGGCACCTCGCCGAGTTGCGCCATTTCACCTTTTCGCATCTCATGCAGGATCTTGCCGGGCTCGGCATCGTGATCGGGGTCGCGGATCTTCGATTGCGTGGCCGCAAGCAGAGAGAGCACGCCTTTTGCGACAGCAGGAGCAACCCAAAGCAATTCGAGGGCGGTAATGATGCCATCGCGGCCAAAGACGGTGCTGAACCAGGGAACGCCGGCATAGGGATAGGGTCCAAACGGCGTGGACGCAATCATCATCTCAAGATCCGCTTTAGAGCGATTCAGCCAATCGTTAAATTGCTCATTACCTGTAAAGATATCTACGTCCGCGAGCGGAGAGGAGACACGCTCGTTGGAGACACGACGAAAGGCCTCATCGTAATCCGTGGAGGCAGGCTTAAGACCATCGCTTTCGCAAATAACGTTCAATGAGAACACCGTATTCTCCTGGGCCTCCAGATGAAGCGGAACGGAGATGCCTCCCGGGCGAACATTGCACCGCAAAGGTGAGCACTCAATTCGCGTGCGGCGAACTACGCGATCCAGGCCTTCATAAGCCAGTGTGAGGCTCGATTGATCCAGCTCTTCGGGAAGGCAGATGCCACGCTGCTCGCGCTTCTGGCCACGGACCTCGAAAATATCCGCGAAATCAGCAGCGAAGACAAAAGAGAGCTCGATATCGAGCGGCTTTTGCCCATAGTTATGGACGGTTATCTGATCGAAGCAAATCCAGTCGGAAAGAAATTTGCCGCGGTAAATGTGAACGACGCCGCGAAGCAATGTTTCGCCGGACGGAAGCTCCAAATCTGGATTTGTTAAATCCACCGCGACAAGAAGGTTGTCCTCTTTGACGGTAGAACTTAACAGAAGCGGCCGCTGATCGCAAATGCGAAGCTCGAGACGCGAAAGATGGCGTGTCTCCTGACAGAAAATACCCTGTTGACCGGAACCGACAGCCTGTATATCGCCATATCTGTTGAATACGGCGAATGTATCGCCATGCAGAAGAACAAGTGTCCGGCTGTCCGCAAGCGAGGATTGAGCGCGAATGTAAAAGTGGCTTCCGACTTCAATGATGTCGGTATCCAGCATTTCACTCATTGTGCATCAGCGATTTTACTTCACGCTACGAGTGGGACTCCTTCGCCGGCAGAGGCAACATCGCGTCCAGGCGTCCAATCAGAAAGAGCTTTATATAGCGCCAGATAATCCAGACACATGCGGCGAGAGCTGAACCGCTCTTCGAAAACCAGCCGGCAGATTCTTCGATCGAGCGAAGCGACTTGCTGAACGGCAGCCACCGCGCCATCGAGATCATCGACTATGTAGCCGGTAATGCCTTCATCGAGCACTTCCGGAACAGATCCCCTGCGATAGGCAATCGTGGGAGTGCCGCAAGCCATTGCCTCAATCATGACGAGTCCGAAGGGCTCCGACCAATCGATAGGAAACAGAAGCGCGTATGCGTTGCCAAGAAACTCAGATTTCTCGCGCTCACCAATCTCACCGATATACTCAACGAGCGGATCGTCAAACAGCCGCTCAATCTTCGAATGAAAATACTCCCGATCCACCGCATCAATCTTCGCTGCAATCCGGATCGGCATTCCTACGCGCTTTGCAATCTCGATAGCGCGATCCACGCGCTTTTCAGGTGAGATGCGCCCCAAAAAGGCTAAGTACTTCCCCGGGCGCTCATGCGGCTTGTAAAGGCGTTCAGGCAAGCCATGATGTACCGTGCCAAGCCAGTTGCCCCAGGGCATTGGAGCGCGTTGCGAATTTGAAATAGAAACGAGTTTCATGTCGGCGAATTCCCGGTAGATAGCGTGGAGTTCCGGAATATCCAAGCGCCCGTGGAGGGTTGTTAGCGTTGCGATGCGCTGACGGCGGCTGACCGGGAAGTGAAGGTAATCGATATGGAAATGAACGACGTCGAAGTTACGCGCTTCCCGGGCGACTGCTTCAATCATTCGAATGTGATGAGCAATGGGGTCGATGATGTTGGCGCCCTCCAAGCGCAATGCGCGCGGACACATCGGGCGCAAGTTGGCGGCGGTTATGGAATCTCCACTGGCGAACAGAGTGACGTCGTGCCCTTGCCGGACAAGCTCCTCGGTCAAATGAGACACCACCCGTTCGGTGCCCCCATAGAACTTAGGGGGGACGCTTTCATATAGGGGCGCAACTTGCGCGATCTTCATGACTGCTCTCCTTCGCAATCGATTCCAATGCCCGCGAATGAGTTGTGTCGAGCAGTTGCCAGGCTATTCGGGATGAATGAAGCGCCCTGTCTCGAAGCTCGGGGCATGCGTTCTGGCTGATGAGAGTTTGCTCTGCGGTTTCATGGGCATCCGCTATTTCCTTGTTAATGCACGGCGGCGTTCTCTGTCAACTCGTTCGACTAACAGTATGTGGAACAGCTTGCATTTCTGTGTTACGTGCGCGCGTGATTTAGTGTCTAACAAATCGACTGGGTGTGGGTCTTAATCGATCCGCTCGCTTCGGATTGCCGCAGTTGCTTCATCCGAACGGTTTTCAAGAAGTTAACTCCGGTGATCGATGTGCTGCGCAAACCAGTACAGCCCTGCAGTGGCAGCGAAAATACATCCGCTACAGATTGCACCCGGAAGTGCCGCGTCCGCATGGCCGGCCAGGTAGGCATCAAGCGTTGCCGAAAGCAGCCAGACCTGCACCATGAGCAACAAAATAATTAGAGCTGCAGCACCATCAAGTGCGGTTGTCCGGCGGCGCATATCAGCTCTCCAGCTTCTCGATTATTCCAGTCGCGAGGACTTTATCGCCTTCGCGCGCAAGCAGAACTCGCGGAAGAGCGCGCGTGGGTGGACCTTGTAGTACGGCGCCGTCGCGAATCGAAAACCGTCCATTGTGGCACGGACAGATCAGTTGATTCTCCTCGCGGGAGTAGTATACGGCGCAGGAAAGATGAGTGCATTTCTGCGAGTAGGCGGCGTAGTCGTTCTCGCCAACACGCACGAGCAAACATTGCTCTTTTGTATTCGGATAGCGGAACAGCTTCACGCCACCGACCGGGACCTCACCCGCACGCGCAATGGTGAGCCGTGGATACGATTCGCCGCGCCGGAACCAGGACCTAATCAGTATCCAGACATTTCCGGCGAACATGCCGAGGCTAGTCAGCGTGAGAAATTTGACGAGCTGCCGGCGGTTGACAAAACGTTCCCGCTCCTGGAATACGGAAAACTCATCGCGCCAGAGCGATTCGCGATCGCGCGGCGTCGGCGCTTTACTCCCCAATCTGGCCAAGATGCCCCTCCCACATGTAATCGATGACGTCGATCGAGACCGCTCCGGCGCCCGGCGGCACCATCATGTTTACTCGCGTTTTCACCCGTTGATTGCCGAAGACGAAAAGATTTTCCGGCACCTCACGCCGCTTCGCAATTTCGTCCGGCTTTACGTAGCTAAGCGCCTGGCTCGGGCAGACGGTTGCGCACATGGGCTTCTTGCCGACTGAGGTCCGGTCGTAACACATATCGCATTTCATCATCTGCTCGTATTCCGGAATCACTTTCGGAATGCCGAACGGGCAAGCCAGCACGCAGTTCGAGCACGCGATACAGCGCGGTTTAAGCGCCGAGCGCACCACGCCATCCTCGCCGACCTTGATGGCATCTGCCGGACACACCATGGCGCACGTCGGCTCCTCACAGTGCCAGCAGACGTAAGCAGCAGTGCCCGCCATCTCATGGCGATCCAGGTAATCGAAGTTGATCATCGAAACACCGCGATGCGTCTCGCACTCTTCACAGGCTTCCACGCAGGACTGGCAGCCTATGCAGCGGGACGGATCGACATAAAATTCATATCCGAACATTTAAGCCACCCACCTCCGGTAAGTTTGCCTTGCGCAAACGACAGGCCGAGACCTTAAATTCCGGTATCTTGCTGCGCGGATCGAGCGTGCGATGCGTCAGTTTGTTAGCGCTCTTGTTGTCCGGCCAGTGATAGGGGATGAACACGGTGTCGGGCCGGATCGTTTTAGTCACGAGCGCTGAAAGAGTGATTTCAGAGCGCCGCGTCGTAATCGTTACCATATCGCGATCATCGATGCCGTATTTTGCAGCGAGCTGCGGATGTATTTCGAGCCGAGGCTCGGGATAGATATCAACCAGACCACCAAGCCGCCGCGTTTGCGTGCCGGACAAATATTGGCTCACCACGCGGCCCGTCGTCAGATACACGGGAAATTGGTCATCGACGGGGTCGCCACTCTCGCGCCATTCTGTAACGTTGAATCTGCATTTGCCATCGGGATGAAAACTTATACCGCCTTCGAAGAGACGCGGCGTGCCGGGATGATCGAGCGAAGGGCACGGCCAGAACAGGCCCATATGTTCATCGACACGCTCATACGTAATACCGTAGTAGTCGGCATGGCCGCCGCGCGACGCCTCGCGCAGCTCATCGAGCACCTGGCGCGATGTCTCGAATGGAAAATACCTGCCCCGATCGAGCCGACGTGCGAGTTCACAAAGAATAGAAGTATCGGTACGCGCGTTACCGGGCGGATCGGTCGCTTTCTGGATGTGGATCACGCGGCCCTCCACATTGCAGGTCAGCCCTTCTTCTTCCTCTTGCAGGCTGCCGGGTAGGACAACATCGGCATACTGCGCCGTTTCGGAAAGGAAAAAATCAATTACGCCCAGGAACTCCAATTTTTCAAGCGCCTCACGGGTGAAGTTGGCATCCGGTAGCGAGACCAGAGGATTGAAGCACATTGAAAGTAGTGCTTTGATTTCGCCGCGATGGATAGCTTCCATAATTTCGGCGGCGCTCAAGCCAGGTTGCGGCAGTTCGTCGGGCGATATACCCCATACTTTTGCGACGTGCTCGCGGGCGGCAGGATCGGTCAGCATGCGCTGGCCTGGGAGCTGGTCGCATTTCTGGCCGTGTTCACGCCCACCTTGGCCGTTACCTTGGCCCGTAATCATCGTCGCGCCGCAGCCTTCGCGACCAATGTGTCCCGTGGCGAGCACGATGTTAATGACCGCGAGACAGTTTTCAACGCCCTTCGATTGATGTTCGATTCCGCGCGCGTGCAGTGCGATCGCGCGATCCGCTTTAGCAATCCAGTGGGCCGCTTTTTCGATGTTCTGCGGCGGTATACCGGTCATCTCGGCCACACGCTGCGGATTCCAGTCTGCAACGGAGTCTCTTACTGCTTCAAAACCAGTGGTATGCTCCGCGATGAACTGCTTGTCTTCAAGGCCATCGCGCAGGATGACATGCAGCATACCTTTCAGCAGCGCTAAATCGGTACCGGGGCGCACGGGCAAAAACAGATCGGCATTGCGCGAGATCGGATTCATTCGCGGGTCGGCGACGATCAGCTTGCCGCCGCGATCCCGGCAGCGCCACACATAGTCGGTGGTAATGGGCGAGCAATCGCCGATATTCGAGCCGATGATAAAGAGCACGTCGGCTTTAGGAATATCGCTCCAGGGAATCGGGCTACGATCGACGCCAAAGGCAAGTTTGTACGCGACGCCCGCTGAGACCATGCATAGACGGCCGTTGTAATCGACATGGCGGGTCCCGATTGCGAGGCGTGCGAATTTTCCGACCAGATACGACTTTTCGGTGGTAAGCGATGCGCCACCATACATCGCTACCGCGTCGTTACCGTACTTCTGCTGAATCTCGCGAATGCGACGCGCAGTCAAATCGAGCGCTTCGTCCCAGGTCGCTCTGCGGAAGCCGTTTGTGCCGCGCAAGAGCGGATCGAGCAGGCGGTCGGGATGACTGGCCTGCAGGTAACGTTTCACGCCTTTGGGACAGAGCTTGCCCTTGTTGAACGGAAACTCCTCCCAAGGTTCGAAACCGATGACCTGGTTATCGCGCACTTTGAGTTGAATGCCGCATTGCTGGCCGCAGAAACAACAATGCGTCTTGACGAGCTTTTCAGCCGGATTGCGTGATTCATCCGACCAGCCGCCGGGAGGCGTGTAATGCAAATGCGGCCCGAATCGCTCGCGTAACTCTTCGGGGGAGGCGGCTAGTTTAGCCAATGTGAGAAGACTCCTTGATACGAAGCTGCGCGCGCGAAAGCGTCTTGCGCTTACACGAAGGACAGAGTTCCTGCCAGTAGCCCGCCGGTCCCGGCATCGTGTAATCAAACCCGAGCTGAGGCAGCGTACGCTTCAAATCGTCGATTTGCATGCGCGAAGCAAAGCGCAGGCCGCACCGGGCGCATTTCGCCCCCTCGTCGCGCGCGCCGGCCTGCTGATAGAGCTTCGCGCCAAGCTGAGCGGGCCGCTGAAAGATATGAAAAAACTTGCCGAACGGTAAAAACAACAGCGCTGCGATTACGGTAATCGCATGTAAGATTGCAAGGAAGCTATAGAGGTTTCCACGTAGCCAGAACTGGGAAGCCGTCAGCGCAAGTCCGGTAATAGAAATTGCAAACAGCAGAATCAGAGGAAAGAAGTCAAGCGCGAAGGACTGCAGCGTTTGCGCGCCGATATCGCGCAGTCGTCGCCAAAGCGCGAGCACAATGCCTGTAAGCACGAGAATCGCGGCGATGTCGAGGCTGTGAAAGGCAAGGTCGGCAACGATCGAGTGTATTGGGAACGAACCGATCGAAAAGCCAAACAGGCGCGCAACGTATGTCATCTGGTCGTTTACATCGGAAGTAAAAGAAATCCAACCGAACACAAGCGGAAACGTTACGGCGGCAGCCAAGATGCAGCCCCAGAAGAGAAATTGATGCATCCACCAGCGCAAGGGCGAGCGCTTGTGAATGAACGTTTGCATCACTATGTTTTTGCCGAACAGCCCGCTCAGATTCGCGAGGCTACGGAACAATCCCTGCCAGCGCGCGATCTGCCAGCCGCGGTCCCAAAAAATGCGCGTGGGCGGCTTATCAAGCCACACCATATAGTGATACGAGACTCCCCACGTAGAAAAGATCACCGCGAAAGTATAAATCACAAGCGCCGGATCGAAATTTTCGAGATTTCGGGAGCCTGCAACAATTGCTGCGATTAATACTCCAGTCCAGATCGTCGCCCAGACGCCTGCACGGATTTCAGTCATGGCGCGGCTTTGCGGAATTGGCGCAGTTTCCACGACTCGGCGGTCTGCCGCCAGCAGCACACGAACGTTCACGCGCCACAAGATAAATGCGGTCAGCGATAACAGTACGAATCCTGGCCAGACCACGCCCACCGTATCGGCGAATGCGCCGAGCAGCAGAGGTGGAAAGAAGCCACCGAGTCCGCCGATCGCGCCAACCAAGCCCGTGACCGTACCGGTGTCCTTTTTGAAATACTGCGGTACGAGTTTGAATACTGCCCCGTTGCCGAGACCAAGCAGCGCCGCACAACCGAGCGCGCCAGCGGTAAACGGAATCATCGACTGCCAAGCGAGCAGCAGGGCGAACGGTACGACACCGAGGAACACCACCGACAACACCTGTGCGCCGCCGATGCGGTCCGCAAGCCAGCCGCCAATCGGCCGCAGCAGAGTTGCAAGCACTACAAATCCCGCCGTGCGCAAACCGGCATTAGCCGCAGCGAGGTGGAATTGATCCTTAAGCAGCGTTGGCAGATAAATCGAAAATGCGACGAATCCGCCAAAGGTCAACCCATAAAAAGCTGAGAGCACCCACGCCAGCCGCTCGTGCCGCAGCACGTGCAGCATTTCGCCCGCGCTTCTGGGTCGCGCGACATTGGGCGAATTGCGGGCAAAGAGAAAGAAAACGATTGCCCAGATAACAAGCAGCAGCGCGACGGCACGGAAGACGGCCTGCCATCCGAAAGTCGCGGCGAGCACTGGGCCGAAAAAAACGACTACCGATTGACCGATGTTCCCCAGTCCGTAAATGCCGAGCGCAGTGCCTTGCTTCTTCGGGGGATACCAGCGCGAAACGAATCCGACACCGACGGCGAACGACGATCCCGCAAGCCCGAGGAACAGCGCTGCCGCAATGAGCATCGAATAGCTGGAGACAACGGATGCCCACAGCGGCGGAATCGCAGCAATCAGCATCAAAATCGAAAAAATTACCCGGCCGCCATAGAAATCGGCCAGCATACCCATCGGCAGACGCGCCAGAGCACCGAGGATCACAGGGACGGCAACCAGAAATGCCGTTTGTGTCGCCGTCAGATGAAACATTTGCCGGAAGCGCGGCGCAAAGGAACTGATCAGTCCCCATGCGGCAAAGCAAACTACGAAGGAAAGTGTTCCGAGCGCTAATTGCGCGGAAGGACTCCGCTCTTTCTCAGCAGCCATTAATTCTCCGGGCTATCAAAGGCAAGATAGCATTCGTGTTGAGAGGACCTAGTGACTCTCTACGCGTGACTGGGCCGTGCGTCGGAAATACGCGAGATTAGTCTAAGGCGAATTCGATTAGCCTGCTCTTCCTTGCGCAGCCGCACCTCGATTGAGCAGATCTCGCTGATGAAGGATCGTGTCAATCACTACTTCATCGCCCGGCAAGGTATTGATCATGAGATTATAGAGGTCCCGCTGCGGCCAGACCATGCCGTAGTATTTTTTGATGAACGTAGCGCGCTCGCGATCCACTCTCTCCAGAAGATCTTGGGCTTCTTCGCGACTCTTGCCCGACGCCAGAGTCCGGCGAAGTTTTTCACGATATGGCGCGTATAGAAACACCGTTAGTGTATCCTTCCGATCCCGTAGAAACCAGGGTGCGCCGCGTCCGACGATGACACAAGGCCCACGACCGACGACATCCTTCACTACCTTTTCGAAAAGCGCGGCTAGATGCTCGGCGTCCAGAAGTTCAATACCGCCTCCCGAATAATGATCCTCATAACTGCCGCGCATGAACGCCTTTACCAGGCCATAAAAAACAGGGTCGGGTTTCTCTTCGCGCCTTTCAACCGAACTGACATCACATTTCAGCCTGCGGGCGATCTCACACGTGATCTCGTGATCCCATAGCGCCCAGCCGAGCCGGGCCGCCAACGCCTTCGCAATCTCAGCTGCTCCGGAGCCATATTCCCGCTCAACGGTGATAATGTTGATCACGCCAGCCTCCGCAGGGCTATTGTATGCAGATTCGAACGAGACCGGCGCGCCGCAACGCTGCCCGTAACTCTTCTAGCCAAGACTAGCCGGCCACGGTTCAGGGACGCCCATCAGAGCGAGCACCGCACCGAGTAGAGCCATATTTTTACTGAAATGGATCATATCGTTGGTCTCCTGGCCTGGCTCCTGGTTCCAGAAATCGTGCATAGTAGGGGATACAGCCGCCAGGAATGCAACGAGGGCGGCGGCCCCCAGTTTCGGTTTCAGCCCAAGAATGAGGCTGGCGCCACCTACTGCAAGCAAGACGCCGGAAGCCGCTACGGCCTGTTGCGGCATGGGCACGTCCTTGGCGGATGCATATTGAGCCATCGCCTCCTGCTGCTTGAAATGATTGATCGCGTTATACAGAAAGAACCCGCCGAAAATCATGCGGCCCAAGAAAAATATCGCTTTCATTAACCCTCCCGCGCTCAAAGGGAACTTTGGCTTCCGTTGGATTCGGCAGGACAAAAAGTGTTACAGCAACCGGCACAATGCGGACGAACCCTGCGGACTTGTTTCACAGAGTCTAATTCGGTCAACGTTTTCGCGCTGATGCGAAATCCCGTAGTTGTGCGTCCAAAGAGAGTAGGGATATGAAGCTGAAACCTGTTCGCCGCGCGGTGGGAGCTTTTATGTTGACCGATGGCATTCGAGCATTTCTTGCGCCCTCAGCCTGCGCGCGTAGACTTGAGTTCGGGAACCCCTATATAGACGACATTCTGGAATATTTTGCGGAAAATCCACGCCTGGTGCGCGGATTTTCGTTGGCTGAAATAGCAATCGGAATCTGGTTGGCTTTGCGGTGATCAGGCGTTTTGACCGTCGAGTGGGGGACGGCCCATGGCGAGCCGCCCCATAAGAGAATTTATTAATTCTCTCCATTCATCATTATGTTTGAATCTGCTTCGCCACTTGAAGTAGACCAAATGCTGCTCGTGCCGGAATCGGCGCCTGTGGACCAAATTGAACTCGTCGACCAAATGGAGCTTGTCGACCAGATCGAACTCGTGCCCCAAATACCGCTCGTGGACCAGATCGAACTGGTGGACCAGATCGAACTGGTGGACCAAATTGAACTGGTGGACCAGATTGAACTGGTGGACCAGATGGAACTGGTAGACCAAATAGAACTCGATCCTGCAATGCCGCTGGAGCCCAACTGCGCGGCTGCCCCCCAACCTGCGAGGACACCTTGCGCTCCGTAAGGGATTATCGCGGAAGCACGATCGAAGTTCAGCAAGATTGTCCCGTTAGAGGCATTGAATGTCGCCGTGGGGGAAAGAGAGTTTCCGGCTGGATTGTAATTCGTGGCCAAAGCAGCCTGAAGATCCAGATATCCAGCTCCAACTGTAAAGAGGTCGTAACAGCTTGTGAATAGTGCGCCTGTCACAAGATCTGTTGCCGTGCTGAATTGCGGAAATGTTTTATAAGCGGTATACATAAGCCGCGCTTTGACTTGGTCGGGCGTCAGAGTGGGTTGTGCTTCGAGCAAATCCGCGACCGCTCCACTCACCGCGCCGGCCGCCATGCTTGTTCCATTCAGGAGAAAGTAACTCTGCGAATGAGTTGGGGTTGATGTCCCGTTGTAATAACTCACCGGAACCGCATTGCCTGGCATTTCAGCAGCTAATGTGGGCGTGCCCGACGCACGAACCGAAACGACACCGTTCCCGGGCGCGACAAGATCAGGCTTAACAACGTTGTCGAAAAGCGAGGGCCCCTTCGAGCTATAGCTGGCGATCAAATCGTCGGTTCGGGTGTACGTGCCCATCGCCTTCATCGCTCCCACAGTAATCACGTATGGATCGTTACCAGGCGCATTAATTGTTCCGTAGCCATGCTCCCCGACTGAATTATCGCGGCCATCGTTACCTGCCGCCACCACAACCACGATGCCGGCTTTCCATGCCGCTTCAACAGCCTGGCATAACGGGTCTTGCTGATAGCTCTCGGTAACAGCTCTGCCCAACGAAAGATTAATGACGCGAATGTTATATGTCGACTTGAGCTGAATAGCCCGATTGATAGCGGCAATTACCTGGCTGTCCGAACCTTCTCCATTTTGATCGAGCACGCGGAAATTGATCAGATTTGCATTGGGGGCGACACCTCGTAACGTCCTGGTACAACCCTGACACTTCGAGTTCGCGCCATTTCCGGCGACAATACCCGCTACATGCGTACCGTGCCCGTATAGATCTTGCCCTACCCCACCAGTAAAGTCCTGACTATAAACAATACGTGAACCGCCCAAGCTATTTTTGAAATCCGCTCTTCCACTGATTCCGCTGTCGATAATTGCCACACCAATACCGCTTCCATCCCAGCCTGACTGCCAAGCGACAGGTGCGTTCATCGCGGCGGTTGTGTAATCTAACTTGGCTTTTAACTTATGATCCACGGAAATGCGGACAACGCTCGGATCGCTTGCCAAGTCGGAGATTGCGGAAGCGGGCATCGTGTAGGAGCCGCCTTTCACCAGATTAAGACTATTCCGCAAATACCCACCGCGACTTCGAATTTTTTGATGATGGGATTCCGTCGGCAACTGGTCGAACTGGACAATAACATTTACATTCGCCCCGGCATTCATTCTCTGAAATTCAGCGGCAACTTTCGAGCGAGTCTGTCCCGACGCCAACCCCGCAAGAGTTAGAGCGATCGCAATTGAGGATATTTTCATAGCATTCCGTTCGTGCCTTCCGATAAAAGCGCGTGTCATATACATTTGCCGTATCTGAACTGCTCATCGGCACGATTTTGCAGTCTGACAAGCGAATCGTCGCGCGAAAAGCCCTATTCCGTAACGTCTAAGTCATTCCTTATAAATACGGCTCTCTAGCAAAGAGCGGAGGCAGTCGATAGATCAGTGTAAGAGGTCATCGGCTCCTCATGCGCCGGTGGTGCAGCGTAAAACGGATGCTTCTCGGGCGAAAGCTAGTGATCACGTATAACTTTGGCACTCACAATTTCGCCAATAAGCGCGAACCACAAGCATATATTCGCTTCCTCGCGATCGCGGGAATACTGATGGTGATAGCCGGGCACGCGCGTGCATCCTTAAACCCGTCAGAAGCAATGACGCAGTACACCCGAGATATCTGGGGGGTAGATGCGGGATTACCGCATAATTCCGTAGACGCAATCGCGCAAACACCTGACGGCTATTTGTGGCTGGGAACTGAAGAGGGGCTGGCGCGATTTGATGGCGTTCACTTCAAAGTGTTTGACAGGGAGAACACGCCCGCTCTTCAAAGTAACCATATCTCGTCGTTGTTGGTAGATTCTCGCAAGACACTGTGGATCGGCACCCAGGGAGGCGGTTTAGTAAAGCTACAAAACGGCGTCTTTTCCACGTACACGGTACGCAATGGACTGCCTAACGACAGCATTCTGTCCCTTTATGAAGACCACCAGGGAGTTCTATGGATCGGCACGGATGGCGGCGGTGTAGCACGCCTCTCGCAGGGAAAGTTCGAAAGATACACATCCAGCAACGGAATGCCCAGCGATTCAGTTTTTTCGCTGGCGGGTGACAAAGATGGAACCCTCTGGATGGGAACTCACGCCGGGCTTGCACAACTGAAGGGCCGGAAAATTACGACTTACACCACAAAGGACGGGTTGAGCGATAACTACATTAAATGCCTCTTCGTGAGCCCTCACGGCGACGTTTGGATTGGCACCAACGAAGGCGGCTTAAGCCATCTACTAAATGGCCGTTTTACAAATTACAATACTCGCGATGGCCTAAGCAGCAGCACCATCTGGTCGGTTTACGAAGACCAGGCGGGCACGCTTTGGATCGGAACCTTCGATTCCGGACTGAATCGTTTTCGAAATGGCAGATTCAGTACCTATACAGCGAAAGATGGGCTCCCGGCCAACCGGGTATTTGCGGTTTTCGAAGACCGGGAAGGCGATCTATGGATTGGCACGGGCGGCGGCTTGGTCCGCTTAAAGGACAGCTCTTTCACTGCCATCACCTCGACGGAAGGTCTATCAAACGATGTTGTCCTGCCGGTGTTTGAAGACCATCAAGGCGCAATCTGGGTAGGAACCAATGGTCACGGCCTCAATCGCATTGAAGGCGGCCATATTACTACCTACACAACTCAAAACGGACTTTCCGATAACACGGTATTTTCGCTTGCGGAAGACAAAGACGGAAATCTGTGGGTCGCAACCCATAAAGGGCTTAACCAGCTAAAGAACGGCCGCTTTAGGACAGTTGGCGCAAAAGATGGGCTGACGGGCAACATCATCCTCTGTTTATATCGGGATCGGGAGGGCTCGCTCTGGGCAGGTGGCAGGACGGGGCTTAGCCGCTACAACGGCGTTCGATTCAACACCTATAACACCAGCGACGGGCTTTCCAGCAACTATGTTTCATCTCTTTACGAAGATCAACAAAATACGCTCTGGATCGGAACCGCCGGCGGCGGACTGAACCGGTTAAAAAACGGGCGCTTTTCTTCCTACACGACGACCAACGGCTTATCGAGCAATATTATATGGTCCCTTGACGGAGATGCCGACGGCTCTTTATGGATCGGTACAAGTGGCGGAGGACTGGACCGCTATAAGAATGGAAAATTCACTGCCTATACGACGCGCCAGGGTTTGTTTGATGACGAAGTGTTGGAAATCCTTCCGGATCGGTACGGAAACCTATGGATGAGTTCGAACAAGGGTGTTTTTCGAGTACCAGTCCGGCAACTGAACGAATATGCCGAAGGTCATCGCACCTCGATAACATCGACGCCATACGGCACATCCGACGGTCTTAAAGACAAAGAGTGCAATGGCGGCTTTCAACCCGCTGGATGGCAGACACGGGATGGTCGTCTCCTGTTCCCCACCATGAAGGGGCTGGCGATTGTCGATCCCGGAAAGCTCAAAACAAACCACATCCCGCCCCCGGTAGCTATCGAACGAGTGACGGTGGACGGCTTGAATTTCAATACCGGCAAAGCTATAACGGCAAAGCCGGGCAAAGGGCAACTCGAATTCGAGTTCACGGCGCCGAGTCTTGTCGCTTCCGATAAAATTCGCTTCAAATATAAGTTGGACGGTTTCGACAGAGAGTGGATTGATGCGGGAGCGCGCCGCGAGGCTTATTACACAAACATCCCACCGGGCGAATATCGATTTACCGTTATCGCATGTAATAACGACGGCCTATGGAATACGACGGGAGCTTCACAAGCTCTGTTACTGTCGCCGCATTTTTATCAAACCTGGCTTTTTTTGGCTGCTTGCGCCGGATTGATAGCGGGATTTTCTCTCGGGATCTATAGTTATCGAGTTAGTCGCCTAAAGAAAAATGAAAAACGATTGGTGCACCTGGTCGACGAACGCACACGGGCCCTACGGGAGCAGATCAAAGCTAAGGAAGAAGCTCTCGCAGACCTGGCCAAGGCGCAGCAAAATCTAATTGAACTATCGCGGCGTTCGGGTATGGCCGAGGTGGCAACCGGCGTCTTGCACAATGTCGGCAACGTCCTTAATAGCCTCAATATTACAGCTTCCGTGATTGGAACAAAACTTGGCGATTCACGCATAGACAAGCTTTCGGCGGCGGTCACCATGTTGCAAGATCATGCTTGTGATCTCCCCACTTTTTTGGAGACAGATCCCAAGGGACAGCGAGTTGTTCCCTACCTGATTAAACTCGCGAGCCATCTGCAGAGCGAGCGAATTGAAGTGTTGGCGGAACTGGACAGCTTGACCACACATGTCGATCACATCAAAAAGATTGTGGCCACCCAACAAGATTACGCCAAAGTCTCGGCTCTAATCGAGCCGGTCAGCATCGCTACCGTAATTGATGACGCGCTCAGGATGGTGGGAGCGAGCTTCGATCGGCACCGCATTGAGGTCATCCGCGAAATCGACGATATCCCGGATATCCCCGCCGCTAAACACCAGGTTCTCGAAATCCTGGTGAACCTGCTCCGCAATGCAAAACAGGCGGTCGTTGAACATAACGGCCCGCAGCGTCGGGTACGGATTCGAGCGCACCGGCTAGACCAAGACCGCATTCGGATTGAAGTCCATGATACGGGCATCGGGTTGCCCGCTGAAAACCTCACGCGAATTTTTGCACATGGATTTACTACAAAACGGAATGGGCACGGATTCGGTCTCCACTCAGGCGCAATAGCTGCCCGTCAGATGCACGGCTCCTTATGGGCTGAAAGCGGCGGACCGGGACTGGGAGCAACATTCATTCTGGAATTACCTGAGAACGCGGCAAGGCCGGTTCCGGAAATGGCTGCTGTATGAGTCAGAAAGCAATAATTGAAAGCAATCATCGAATTCTAATCGTGGACGACAATCGCGCGATCCACGACGATCTTCGCAAGATCCTGGTTGGCAACTCAAACGACAACCTCGAACTGCTCTCAGACGAAAGTTTTCTGTTCGAGGCGCCGGTTCCTCGCATCGTGCAAACTCAGTTTGAGATCGATTCGGCCTATCAAGGGCAGGAGGGCCTGGCTCTGGTTGAGGAGAGTCTTGCCGGCGGGAAGCCCTACGCTCTCGCTTTTGTGGATGTCAGAATGCCACCCGGATGGGATGGCGTTGAGACAATCGCACGATTGTGGCGCGTCGATCCCAATCTGCAGATCGTGATCTGCACTGCTTTTTCCGACTATTCATGGCACAACATCCAGGACAAGCTTGGGCACTCGGATAACCTTTTAATCCTAAAAAAGCCGTTTGACAGCATCGAAGTCATACAACTTGCGCACGCACTGACGCGTAAATGGCTTGTTTCTCGTCAAGCCAAAGCGCGACTGGAAGATCTCGATTTCATGGTTGCCTGCCGTACGGCAGAACTACAGGCTACTCATGACTCTCTTAAGAAAGAATTTACCGAGCGTGCGAAAGCGGAAGAAGCATTTCGCGCGGTCTTCGATGCCAGCCCGATCGGGATAGGGCTTCTGGACGAGGACTTTCGATTTGTTAACGCGAACAGCGCCATGCAACGGCTTCATGGGCTGGAGAGACCCGACATTATCGGCAACGACCCGGTTGAGTTGGAATGGTTTCCCACACGCAGAGAGTTGACGGAACTCATAGAGACGGGCCTCGACAGCGGTGGAATCGATCAGCGACAGATCGCACTGAGACATGCTGTTTCCGGCACACGGACCGGCCTGCTTTGGGCACGGCATCTTGAGATTCGTAATGTCCGCCATGTGCTTTGCTTCCTGCTCGACATAACCGAACGAAAACGCATGGAAGAGGACTTGCGCCGCGCGCGCAATGAGGCCGAAGCGGCGGCGGAGGCGAAAAGTGAGTTTCTGGCGAACATGAGTCATGAGATCCGCACTCCACTGAATGGTGTGCTGGGCCTCAGCAGCCTTCTCGAGGACAAGACACTGCCGGAATCTGTCTGCGAGGTCGCTAAGCTTGTCCGGACTTCGGGTGAAATGTTACGCCGGGTCCTCGACGACGTGTTGGATTTCAGCAAGATTGAATCGGGAAAATTGGAACTTGAGAAAGAGCCTTTTTCTCTTCGGGAGTCATTGGAGTGGAGCCTCGGCATCTATCGCAAAGCCGCGCTCGATAAGGGCCTGGAGCTGCGACTTCAGATCGACGATGCTGTTCCGGAGCACGTGGCGGGCGATGCGACGCGCTTACGCCAGGTAATGACAAACCTGATAAGTAACGCGATAAAGTTTACCGAGCATGGCTCGATCAAAATTTCCGTAGCGGTAGCCGAGCAGGCGAACGAGCCGGAAACGCCTTTCTTATCTTTTGCCGTAACAGATACCGGTATCGGAATTCCGACGGATCGAATCGGCCGCTTATTTCAGTCGTTTAGTCAAGTCGATGCCTCAACAAGCCGGCGCTTTGGTGGAACCGGACTTGGCTTAGCGATTTGCAAGCGGTTGGTTGAAATGATGGGCGGCGAGATAACAGCGCAGAGCAGTCCAGGAACCGGCACGACGATGAGCTTCAGAATACCGGTCGGGATCGCAGCTTTAAAAGATTCGCCGAGCAGCAATGGAGGAATCCCTGCAGCACCAAAACGCGTACTCGTTGTGGAGGATAACGTAATCAATCGGGTCGTCATCCAGCGGATGTTAGAGAAGCTGGGTCACCGTGTTGAATTGGTAACCGATGGTGCCACAGCAATTCAGCGAGTTC
>DAISJE010000026.1:0-17421 GCA_036821665.1 Bryobacteraceae bacterium
TTTTCATGCGCAAAGGGCGGATTAATCGGCAAGCGCAGATTGGTGCCTGTGCCTTCGAGATAGGTTGACAGCGTATAGGCGGCACGAATCACCGTGTCCTTCCGAGCGTTCCAAGCAACTCCGACACGAGGTTGATAGTTTGTAATGCCTTCGTAGGTGTTGTACAAAGCCCGGCTGTTGCCGTCCTGGCCGGCGATTTCCACGGCACCCGAGAACAGACCAAAGTTGGCCTGGCGATTCTTTACTTCCACCCAAGGCGTATGCAGTTCGTAACGGAGACCGAGGTTGAGCGTGAGCGAGGGTGTTACATGCCAGTCATCCTGGAAGAAGGCGCCGAAAATGTTAGCGCGCTGGCCCCATGTTCCGCCGTTTACACCGCCGCCGATTTCGGCCGGGAGACCGAGCATAAAGTCCGCTTCGGCAAGCCCGCTGCCGCCACCCGAGGTCGCAAAGGGATTGGGACCCGCCGTATACCGGCCGTCGAACGTAAACGTACCCGCAAGACCGTTGTTGCCCGAGTAGAACGTGTTGATACGATCCCGCCAGCCCTGGAATCCAAGGTGGAACGTGTGCACGCCTTTGCTGATGGTCATGGTGTCCTCATACTGGATCACCGTGTCGGCAAACAACTGATATACGTCTGAGTTTCCGATGGTCGCAGCGTTACCGCCATTGAAATTCATCGAAGGAAGAATGGTCGAGGGCACACCAGGAAGGCCTACGGTCGTCGGAAAATCACCGGTTCCGTTTACTGCCGCGCCGTTGTTAACGCGCACATAGTTCACGCCTACCCGAGCATCGTTCACCACGGTCGGGCTAATCGTCCGCACCCAGTCGAGCACGCCATTGTGGGTCGGATAGGTGGCGAACGAGTTATAGAACAGCGGCATCGTGTTGGTACTCGGATTATCAATGATGCTCTGCGAATACCGTCCAAATATGCGGTTCTTGTCCGAAGCGTTCCAGTCGACCCGTATATCGCCCTGATCGCCATTAATAGCGGTATGAGAAGTGTACAGATAATTGTTGATCAGCCCCGGACTGGTCGGCAACGGGTATACCGACGAATTGACGATCTTCATGGCTACCGGATCCAGCAGGTTGCCCGGGATGATGTTTCCTGCGAACGGAACCCGCTTGCCATTTACGATCGAATGCGGGTTGTAGAGTTGGACGGGGCTGGAGCCCTGCAGAAGTTCGGAGAAGTTGCCGGCCCGTTCCTGCGCGGTGAACACGCTGGTCGCAGAAGTGCTCGTGGGCGTATCAAAACGCTGGCCCTGGTAGTCGCCAAAGAAAAAGAGCTTGTCACGAATGATGCGGCCGCCAAAGGTGCCGCCAAACTCATTCCAGCGCAGTTTTGACCTAGGCGAATCGGTAAAGTTGTTCGACCAGGAGTTGGCATTCAGAACGTCATTACGGAAGAACTCAAAGAGATCGCCGTGAAACGCGTTGGCTCCCGACTTGATCTGCGTGCTGATAATACCGCCCATGAAGTTTCCAAACTCCGCCGGCGCATTCTGAGTGATTTCATTAAACTCCTGGATTGCGTCGACGCTGGGCGCATAACCCACCAGGTTGTCTGAGACCTGGTTATTATCCATGCCGTCCAGGATGAAGTTGTTCGCCTGTTCGCGGTTCCCATTTACGTATGGACGCCCGCTGCTTGCAGTCGTTTGTCCGTTGGTGAAACTGGAGGGATCGGGATGAACGCTTCCGGCCGTGAGCAGGGTCAATTGCACATAATTTCGTGTAGCGAGCGGCAAGGTCGTGTTCGTGCGCGAATCGATCACCTGTCCAAGCTGCGTCGATTCCGTTTGCAACACGGGCGCCGCGCCGGACACCTCAACCGTGGTGGAGACATTGCCGACCTGAAGGGCGAAATCGAGCTTGGCGATCTGGTTCAATTGCAGCGTGATGTTGGACTGCGTAGCCGTCTGAAACCCCGGGTTCTCGACCTTCACGTTGTACGTACCGACCAAAATATTCGGAATCGAGTAGCGGCCATCCGAGTTGGTGGTCGCGCTGTACTGCGTGCCGCGCTCGGTATCGGTCGCGGTGATCTTCGCGCCAGAAATCGCAGCACCGGATGGGTCGGTGACGGTTCCATTGATGGTCGCCGTGACGGCCTGCGCGTGCAGGAACGCCGGTGCCCCGGCGAAACCAATGATTCCAAGAGTGAGCGTGACGCACACGCTCCACAGCCACTTGCGGCCATTTGGGACCTGCCCCATTGCTAAACCTCCTGCCAGTTGAACGCGTCTGCCCGGGAGCAGACAACTTTCCGCACAGTAATCAAGTTAGTGCGATTTTAGGGTCGATTCGGGCACGTTGTCAAGGGAAAAAGAAAGAAGAAGAAAGAAAAAACAAGGAAAGTACCAGTTCGTGAGGTTCACTTCGCTTTCGGTTTCGGCGAATGCAAGTGTGCCCGGACGGCAGCGACGAGTGAGTGGGACATTCAGCCACAGGAAAATCGGCGGACACGCCTGCCGATCGGACACTGGGCGATTGGGATGCTAGCCCGGAATGTCCCCGATTTTCTTTACGTGAGCACCACTTCGATGCCGCGGGCGCGCAGTTTTTCCACGTCACTCGGCGGGGCACTCGAATCCGTGATGATCCGATGAATGGACCTGAAATCCGAAATTAACGAAAGGCTGCGATGCCCGAACTTGCTGGAATCGGCCAGTACGGAGACCTGGGCGGCGGATTCCATCATGCGGCGGTTGAGTTGGGCCTCCATGATGTCGAGAGTCGTCAAACCCGCGTCGACGTGCAAGCCGACCGTGCTCATGAAGCAATGATCGGCATGCAAAGAGTGCATCATCTGCTCCGCGTGCGGCCCGACGAAAGCAGTAGACGGATGCCGCAGGAAACCGCCCAACATGACCAACGAGACTTTGGGGAGATCAGCCAACTGCGCCGCGATATTCAACGCGTACGTAATAACTGTGATTCGCTCCAAGTTGCTCCGGCGGATCTGCACGGCCAATTCTGCGGAGGTGGAACCGGTGCAAAGAATGACCGTCTGGCCGGTATGGATCAGTTGCAGTGCAGCCGCCGCGATGCGCACCTTCTCCTCGTGGTGCATGCCCTCGCGGACTCTTAGCGGATGCTCGGGCGCTTCTTCAAGCGGTCGTATTCCGCCGCCGTGCGATCGTATCAGAGCGCCGCTCTCGGAGAGCGCGTCCAGATCGCTGCGGGCCGTAACTGCCGAAACACCGAAGCGCTTGACTAATTCATCGATCGTCACGCGCCCGTTCTGGCCGAGCACACCCAAAATCTCGCGGCGGCGCTCTTCGGCAAGTAACCGCGTGGGTTTTCGATTAGGCATTATCCGCGATCAAATACATCGTCCAAAATGTGAGCAAAGCTCTCCCTGGCTGTGGATATCTTACATTAAAGTTCGCTAAAAGCAAGTGTGCTCTTGCGAATACTATCTTTTAATTTCCTTTACAAGTTATTGACATTCCAGTTCCTATCGTTATCAGCAGGAACATTACAATAGGAACACCCGTAAGGAGTGTCGATGGCCAGTACAACTGCCCCTATCCCCGGTCCTTCTATTATTTCCCAGAGCGAATCCAACATTGCGGCAACAGTTGTGCGGGAGCGGTCCGGTCTTCCGTGGTATATCTGGTGCGCCGTTCTCGCGATAACCTCCGCGACGATCGGCGCGCATTGGGATATCTCGTGGCACGAATCCATCGGCCGCGATACATTCTGGACGCCGGCGCACATGGCTATCTATATGTGTGGCGTACTCGCAGGCGTAGCGTTCGGCTATATCATTCTGGCGACCACCTTCTCGAGAAAATCACCGCTAGTGAACGCTTCCGTTCATCTCTGGGGTTTTCGCGCTCCGCTCGGCGCTTTCATCGCTTCGTGGGGCGGCATCGCGATGCTGACCTCCGCGCCGTTCGACAACTGGTGGCATGGCGCTTACGGGTTGGATGTGAAGATCGTCAGCCCGCCGCACATTCTGCTTTTTATTGGTGTGTACGGCGTGATTCTGGGCACGCTGGTATTAATTGCCGGGCACATGAACCGCAGCACGGGCAGCAACCGCCAAGTCGCGCGCTGGCTGTTTCTTTACAGCGGAGGAATCATGCTGGTGATGGCCATGATCATGTTGATGGAATACACGGCTCGTGTTTTCCTCCATACCTCCCTGCCCTACGTGCTGGTTTGCACGTTGACGCCCATCGTTCTAGCGGTAGGCTCGCGCGCAACGCGCATCCGATTTGCGGCAACGTTCATTGCCGCCTTCTACACGCTGTTTGTAATCGCATTGGTTTTGATCCTGCCGCTGTTCGCCGCTGAGCCGAAGCTCGGTCCGGTCTATCAGAACGTCACGCACTTCATTCCCCCTGAGTTCCCGCTGTTGTTGATCGTGCCGGCCCTGGCGCTCGATCTGCTATGGAGCCGCATCAAGAACTGGAATGCGTGGAAAACCGCTGCGGTCAGCGCGTTGCTCTATGTCAGCCTGCTGCTCGCGGTCGAGTGGCCGTTTGCCACTTTTCTGATGTCACCGGCGTCGCGCAATCGCTTCTTCGGAACGATGTATTTCTGGTACGGTCTGCCACCCATGTCGTATATGGCGCGCAATCTGTTCTGGCGCGGCGACACAGCCGCCGAATTCTGGCGCGGGATGGCGCTCGCGGTTTTACTGTGCACTCTGGCCATTCGCTGGGGCCTTTCGCGTGGCGACTGGATGCGGAATATTAATCGATAAGTGATCGGGATGCGCATCGGGAGACGAAGGGCCGGACCAGCGGTCCGGCGCAGACCTGGCGGTCTGCCCCACATAAGAGTTCTGATCGCAATGTCCGTTTTCGCGGGCGCTGTAGCCCAGGCGCACGTGGGCAGCCCGGACGTCTATTTTGACGGCAAGGCCGGGCCGTATCAACTTTTTGTTACCGTGCGTCCGCCGCTGGTGATCCCCGGAGTCGCCGAACTCGAGGTTCGTTCGCAAACGCCAGGCGTGCGCGAGATCCGGGCGATTCCTCTACCGCTGTCAGGACCTGGAGCTCAGTTCGCGCCGGTGCCCGACAAGTTGAAAGCTACGCCGCAAGACTCGCAATTTTTTACCGGCTCCCTGTGGATGATGGCAACTGGCTCGTGGCAGGTGCGCCTGGCAGTAGACGGCGATCAGGGCAAGGGTGTGCTCGCGATTCCGGTACCCTCAGTTGCCCTTACTACGCAAAAGATGCAGCGTGGATTGGGAATGCTGCTGAGTGTGCTTGGCATCTTTCTTATCGGCGGGGTGGTAGCGATGGCAGGCGCGGCGGTTCGCGAAGCACGACTTCTGCCGGGAGCCGTTCCGAATCCCGACGCGAAACGGCGCGGGCGCATTGCGATGTCGATCGCTTTCCTATTGGTGATAGCAGCCGTTTGGGGTGGAAGCATGTGGTGGAGCAGCGAAGCCGGCGCGTATGGACAGAAGGTCTACAAGCCGCTACAGATGAGCGCTGTCCTCGACCCATCCGGCACTCTCACGCTGAACTTGACGGACCCGGGCTGGCTCAAGCCGCCTCCCGGCAGGATCGCGCTTTTCACGCGCAAGATGGACGATCTGGTACCCGATCACGACCATCTGATGCATCTTTACGCGATTCGCCAGCCAGGATTGGATGCCGTCTATCATTTGCATCCCGACCTGATCGATACCGGCGTTTTTCGTGTGAAGCTGCCCTCCATGCAACCCGGCCATTACAAGCTTTACGCCGATATCGTGCACGCTACCGGGTTTCCTGAAACGCTGGTGGCGACGGCGGATATCCCGGCACTGTCCGGCCGGCCGCTTGCGGGCGACGATGCATCTGGTTTCGCGAAATCATGGAATGAGTCGCCTTCGATCAGTACGATGTTCGCCCTGCCCGATGGCTACCGAATGGAGTGGCTGCCGCCAGCCGATCTGCAAGCGAAAGAGCCGGTTCTGTTCCGATTCCGGTTAACCGATCCCGCAGGGCGCGCCCCCAACGATATGGCGTTATACATGGGCATGCTGGGCCATGCGGCTTTTGTGAAAACGGATGGCACGGTCTTCGCCCACGTACACCCATCCGGCTCCGTCTCCATGCCCGCGCTGATGCTAGCCGAGCAAAAGGGCGGTATTCACGCGATGGGCATGCCTGGAATGAGCATGAGCACGGCGGATGCGCCCACGCATGCAACGGCACGGCTTCCTAACGAAGTCCGCTTTCCTTACGGTTTTCCGATGCCCGGCCGCTACCGTATATTCGTACAAATGAAGCACGGCGACATCATCGAGACCGGCATTTTCGACGCCACCGTGAAATAGCAGCCATGCATCTGAGCACCTCCGCCATTCAACATCACGTCGAATACAACGCCTGGGCGACACTTCATCTCTTGAATGCTGCGAACGAGCTTGAGGCCGACGAACTGATCCGCGATTTCGGAACAGCGGATAAAAGCGTACTCGGAACGCTCGTGCATATTTTTCGAGCCGAGCGGATCTGGCTCGCCAGACTTCAACAACATGTTTCAGGAGTTGCCTGGTCACGACCTGAAGACGAGCAACTGACGACATTGAATGCCGAGTGGCCGCACTTGCACGAGGCTTGGAGAAGCTGGGCGAACAATTTGCCGGATTCAGATAGCGAACGCGTGTTGTCGTATACGGATCTGCGTGGAAATCCTTGGGCGCAGCCGGTTTGGCAGCTTCTGTTGCATGTCGTAAATCATTCGACACATCATCGCGGCCAGATTTCCGGGTTCTTGCGAGCGCTTGGCAAGACGCCGCCTCCGCTCGATTTCATTCGCTTTGTGCGGGAGAAGGCAGACAGCACTTCGAGCCACGGCTGATCACGGGCTGACATCACGATGATCCAGATTCACGACCCGATCCGGCAGGGGCGGCGCTTTGCCCAGCAAGCTTAAAATCGTCGAGGCGAAATTTAAACTGTCGTAGGGCCGATCGATCTGCTCCTTCGGAATGCCGGCGCCTGCCATCATCCAAACGGAATGGGTTGAAATTCGCAAGAAGCTGCCGTGATTGCCTCCCGGATTTGGGAATCGGGTATTGAAATTCCAGTGATCCGAAGCAAACACGTGAAAGTCGGCCTGAACTAATTCGCGCCGCCGCTTTTCGTATCGCAGCAAGATCGCGTTTATGCCGGGTGGCCCCGGCACATTATCGGCCACCGGGGATAATTCTTCGATTACACCGATAACACCATTTGAATAGCGCGTTTCGTGAATCGCGTCCAGCCATTCGCGCTCCGTGTGCCAGCCGGAAAGCCATTGGGCACGATCTACTCCAGGCGGCAAATGCAAATGCGGATCTTCGAACAATTCGAGCGGCAGCCCCGCGCGCCAAGGTTGATCCTGCCAGGCGATCTTGCCGGCGTCGTCCTGGTGCAGCCTGCGGATCGGACGCAGGGTAATCGCTCCGGAGCGGCTGGTCAGAACCAGGAGCTGGTTATCGTCACTACGACAGAGCCAATAAGCATGTGCGTTCAGTTGATCCGGCAATCGCATCATAGTGAAATCGATGGGGTGATCCGTCAGCGCGGCCTGCGGATTATTTCGGACTCTTTGCTTCTCAAGCAAGGAAAAATAATTTACGTATCGAAACGATTCCTGCTCGTCAATTCGCCCCTTTGAATCCAATAGCAGACCAAGCGGCCCCAAGCCAACGACATAATGCTCTAAATTGCCAACCGTATTGTTGTCCCCCAAGCTCATCTGCGGAATTAACGTGGAGATCTTCTGTGAAAGCGGCTGCACTGGATCCGGCTGCAATGCCAATAATGCCCGCAGATGCTCGGTGTAGCCGGTATAGGCGGTGTATTCCTCTTCCCACTGACGTAATTCCGCATCGCGACGCCGGGCCGCTTTATCTTCTCCCTCGGCACGCTGATCGGCAGACCATTTCCGATTCTCTCGTGCCAAGGCAAGTTTGCGACCGTCAATTGCCTGCTCCAGCGCCGACATTTCTTCGGCGAGCTGACTTGCCGTTTCGCCCCAAGCGGCCCGGTGACGGTCAATTGTGTCTTGTAACAAAGCGATGGCAGCGCTGCGGACGTTTCCAGGCAGATCTGTCCTGGCGAGTTGAAGCAACAGAATATGAATTTTGTTCAGGTCGCTATTGCGCAAATGAACAGCGGCGCGCTCATTGCCGTCGATATCCAGCCACGCTGTCGGATAACGCGACGCTTCACCTTTTAAATAGAAAGACACTGTACTGGGCGTAATGACACGGTGTACCAGAGGGTTCAAACCCTTTAACTTGTAATCGCTAAGCTGGACGCGATTTGTTATAACGTGGTGCGCACCGCCATCGCGGCTATTGAACAGATCGGTCAAGCTGAAGGTCTGGCTGATCACGCCAGGCGTATTATTCATGCCGTGATCCGATACCACCACCAGCAGGGTGGCGTCAGCTAGTGGCGATTGTTGGACCTTGCTCCAGATGCGGCCCACCAGCGCGTCTAGACGGTGAAGCACATCGAACAGCGCTGCCGGATCGTTCGTCTCATGTCCGATGTGATCGACGCTCCCGACAAATAGATCCAAATACAGAATTTCCGGCCGCATAAGGTTTGCTTCCAGCTCGGTTTCCAGTTGCTTCTGCAAATCCGCATCGAGACTCGGCGACTCGATGCCTTCGAGCATGGAAAAGAGAACCTTCGACGAAAAGCGGTGCGCTAGAACATTTTTTAGAGTTGTCCAGCGCACACCACGCTGAAAAAGCTGAAAGCTTTGATAAATCTGCGGATACCGAAAATAATCGATAAGCAGCGGAATGCCGGCGCGATCCAGGACTTGTACTGCCGGCATGTCAACCTCGCGGCTGCGCGCATATCCGAGATAAAACGGAAAGAAATTCAGATAATCGTAGACTTGTCCGGTATAGCGGTCGTATTCGACATTGCCGCGGATTATTGTGTGCCGTCCGGTATCCAGAATGGACCAGGAGGGCGCCGATAGGCTGATTCCGCGAGTATAGAAATTTTGAAAGACCGTTCCGTTCTCCCCGAAAATGTGCGCAAACCAGGGCAAGCGCGATTTTCCCGTGGCCGGATCTGTTTCGCGCATGGCATCGTAAAGCAGATCCGCACCAAGACCGTCCACTTTCAAAATCACTACTCGCTGCGGAGTTGTTTGCGCGCGGGCGTGTTGCGGAAGGAAGGCTAGGAGTAGAAGGAGCAGTGTAACCGCTCTACTCCAACTATTGAAGATCGAAGAGCCGGGCGAGTGCGCCCGGCGCAGCTCGGGGAGCTGCCCCACCAAGTGTTTCAACTCAGACTGATGAGGACTCCAACTAAAGCTCACTGAAGAGCTTCCGCCGCTTGAGGCATGGGCGAAGCAACAACTCCGGGTGCGGTTCCAGGCCGCACGTCTCTTCCGTTTCGGTCCAGCGCATCGATGATGTTAATCGCTCCCGTACACTCTGCCTGCAAGACCGTATCGCCGGATAAGTGGCTAAGCGCCTGCAACGTGTTTCTTACATGTGCGCGGAATTGCGCCGAGCGGACACGCGGAAGTAACGTGTTCAACTCGGTTACTGCCCCCTGCACGCGAGACGATGAATAAGCCACTTCGGGCGGTGTACCGGCCTGCACGAGCGAATCGAGGAAATGAAGGTGAGTTTGAAGGCGCCGGTAGCAATCAAGCACGACGAGATCTTCGACGTCCGGTTTCGCACGATGTGTGTACTGGTTCAGTGTAGCCAGATGCAAGAAGTCGTAAGCGATTGCTTTTGTCCTGCTCTGCCCAAAGGCAGCCAGCTCAGAGCGGCGATCTTTATCGAGCCGCACGGTCAAGGCGCCATCTGGCACAGCTTCCTCCTGTAGTCGCTGATATCGTGACATCGCATCATGAATTTCACGCTGAGGAGACGCCTCCAGGGGATTCACGGCTAGCAAGTCAATCCTCTGCTGCATCTCCTTATGCAGTGCCGGATCGAGCTTTTGATCGAGCGCCAAAGCGACGCGGAACCGGGAATAACAATCCAATCGTTCCGACTGATCCATCGCGCCGCCGCGCCGCGACATAACGAAATCGTAGAGGTCCGCGCCAACGTAGTAGTACCAGTTTGTGAAATGCGAGATACCGATGATTCCACTGGTGATCTCATTAATTGAACGCTGCGCCAATTCGTGACGCCGAATATGTAATTTATCGCGAAAATCAATCAGCAGCAAAGGCATCTTCGGGTAATTCAAGCTGTAGACTCCAAGCGGAACAAGCCGGATGGTTCTGTCGCTCGCTTCGCCCGGAGGTAAGAGCCTGCCGCGCGCATCGATAGCGCGCTCGTAAGTTGTGCCGTTCCAATTTTTCAGCCGCTTATCTGTCCATGGATCCTTGATATTCAGAAGTTTCCAAATGGACCCGAGTGAGACTCCGGCAGGTGGAGGAAACTCGCCCACCGGAAACCATATGATCGCGTAATGCTGCGCATCGCTGATCATGTTCAAAGGCTCAAACAACAAGCCTGTGCGCTCGGCGCACTCCCGAAGCAGCTCCCAATTACGGCTGCGAATGCGTTCCTCGGCGAAAGCAGACACCATGCCTACTTGCGCCGCCTGGCGCTCACTGACAAATCCGCCCAAAAGCTTCTTACGTAGTTCCAGGCGCGCCGTAACGGTATCGATTTGTGTACGGGTCAATGCGGATTCACTATTTGAAACCGGGGCATTCCGCAGATAGCTGATCGCCTCTTCGAGATGTAGCCGTTCATGATCCATTTCGTTGGTTCGATACGCGCGCGAAGTCGCCCGAATCGGTGTGCTCATCGGGTCTAAGGCTGTCCACTGCAACAGATCACGGCTAACCGTTGAGAGAACGCGATGCTGGGGCGCTGTCAGGTCCATCAGCGGTTGAATTTTACCCTGTCCGGAGAAAACGGACCCTGAGCCCACGCGCCAATAAAAGAATGGAATCGCGGAGAGCAGCTTTTGATGCCAGCTTGGCCGCGCATAACTGAGCAGCCAGACACACGTAACGCGATCGTTGGCGGCACTCGTATCGCCTAATGTGTCACGCAAAACGGCAACCAGCGGCACGCCCTGCGTAACGCCCAAAGAGCTTTCACATGAGCGGCAAAACAACGTCAATAACTGAGCTGTTTCGCCAACCGGAATTGCTTGCCAGTAATAAGACTGGTTGCTTTGGCGCACCACAGATGGTTGTGAGGGCGGTTCAATATCGTCGGCATACCCGCAAAATGCGCAGAGGGCGATTACCAGGACTGATCGTAAGATTGAAAACATCGAAGGTCGTCGTCCCGCTCGTTAACTGATGCAATTCAGGAACCGAAAAGGCTCAAGGCATTAACGGCAAACGGATTTGTCGTTTAAGTAGATAACCACCGAGGTGTGGAATGCGTCGAAATTGCTAGTTACATCTTCATGTTACGGTAAAAAAGAGTGCATTTCGACACGGCGCTGAATTTGGCTTGGGGCTCGTTAGGCCTCCTGGCGCTAGTACGCACAATACGGATCAGTTTTGACCACACGGCGTCCCATAACCGCGCTCCCGCGTGGCTGCACATTGTTGGTGTCGCGCTCATTGTCGCAGCGCTCTTCCCATACATTTCGGCCACGGACGATGTCATACGAATCGAACACTTTAGCGCTCAACAGAGTCATCAGCACTCAAACAAGAAGCACAGCAACGACGATCTGATTCGCCTCTACGAGACGATGGATAGTCCGGTGATTTCACCCGCGGTAGTCCTAATCTTTGCGCTGTTCTTCATCGCGCTGGTCATTGTCCCTGTCAGCACGCTCCTTGACCGCCGTGAGCGTTTTGAAGGCGGACGTTCTCCTCCGTTTGCAGCCTGCCGATACTTGTAAAAGCTTTTAAAAACCAGATTTGTAAGGAGGGCCGATGCAGCGCCATGTGTGGCGTTTGTACATCAGTCTCCTGTTTGCGGCCGGCTGCATGGCTCAAAACGGCAATGCGCCGCACGCACTCACATGGCAGGAGGCTCAGGAGAGATTTAGGGCGAACAACCCGTCTTTGTTGGCCGGTAAGGTAACAATTGATGAGGCAAAGGCGGACGAGGTTACCGCCTACCTGCGCCCGAACCCGGACATTACGCTCGGATGGGATCAACTCACTCCGTTCAGCACAAACCCGTACCGTCCGCTTTGGCAATCATATTCGTTCGGGACATTAGGTTATTTGCACGAACGCCGGCATAAGCGCGAGCTGCGCCTGGCGAGCGCCCAGCAAGCGACCGCTATTGCTGTGTCCACGCAGTCGGACCTGGAGCGGAACTTAATGTTCAATCTGCGCGATGCCTTTGTTCGAGTGCTGCTCGCTAAGGCCGTCGTCGGCGTCGCGCGAGAGAACCTCGCCTACTACGATAAGGTTCTTTCCGTAAACGGAGAACGATACAAGGCCGGCGACATCGCGAAGGTCGATTTTCAGCGGCTCGAGTTGCAGCGCATCCAGTTTGAAACCGACCTGGAGACAGCGCAAGTGGATCTGCGAACAGCCAAAATCGACCTGCTAACGTTACTCCGGGATCGCACGCCGGTAGAGGAGTTCGATATCAACGGCCCGTTCGATTTTAAGGAACCGGTCACAACCCTCGCCGAACTGCGGACCGATGCGCTCAGCACCCGGCCTGACTTAAAAGAGGCGGAGCAGTCGCTTGAAAAAGCGAGGACAGACCATAAGCTCGCGATTGCGAACGGCTCCGTCGACCCGACCTTCGGCATCGATGCCTCTCATCAACCCGCACCCCTTAATACTTACATCGGATTCAGCGTCAGTGTTCCGCTGCGCATCTTCGACAGAAATCAGGGAGAGAAGGCACGCACGCTGCTCGATATCAACAGAAATCAAGAGTTGAGAGACGCCTCGGAACTTAGCGCACTGCATGACGTCGATTCGGCCTACGCAACGCTCGAAAGCACAGTCGCGCTTCTACGCCCGTACAAATCCAAATATCTAAAGGAAGCCGACGATATTCGTTCGACCGTTTCGTTCTCCTATCAACACGGTGCGGCGTCGCTACTGGATTTTCTGGATGCGCAGAAGAGCTATCGTGACACGCAGCTCAGTTATTTGAACCTGATTGGAGCCTACTTGTCGGCGGCTAATCAACTGAACTTCGCCGTGGGACGTGAGGTAATTCAATGAGACGGAAGTATGTCGTCGCGCTCAGTGCCGCAACACTGAGTTTCGTGCTGGTTGGATGCGGGTCTAAAGAGGCGATAAATGCCGCGCAAGCGGCCCCGCCACCCGCTCAGGTTGTGGAGGAACCGGATTTAGACATAGTCAAAGTAGACCGCCCGGAGCGTTTCACCCTGGTCACGGCCGGGCAGCGCGAGGCAGTACCCGAACTGCACGTCACCGGAGTTGTGAATCCGGATATCGAGAAATCTATTCCGGTCGTCTCGCTTGCAGCGGGGCGCGTGGTTGGTGTGTATGCCAAGCTGGGCGACAACGTCAAACGTGGCCAGTTGCTTCTGAAGGTTCTAAGCAATGATATTTCTACTGCTTTTCAGAGCTATCAGCAGGCCGAAGCAGATGAGGAACTGACCCGTAAACAACTGGAGCGCGCCAAGTTGCTGTATGGGCACGGCGCTATTTCGCTCAATGATCTGCAGGTGGCCGAAGATTCCGAACAGAAGGCCTCCGTCGCCGTGAAGACGGCATCTCAACAAATTAAGACGCTAGGCGGCAACTTGAACAATCCGGACCCGGTGGTGAGTATCTACGCTCCCGCTTCCGGAACAATCGTCGAGCAAAACATAACGAATGCGGGGAGCGTGCATACGCCGGACAATCAACCGAGCCTCTTTACGATCGCCGATCTATCCACGGTCTGGGTCATTTGTAACGTCTATGAGAACGATCTACCGAATGTGCAGCTCGGTGATCCCGCCGAGGTTGAACTGAACGCGTTTCCCGGTCGAAAGTTCCGGGGCACGATCAGCAATATCGGAGAGGTACTCGATCCTGCGGTGCGAACATCGCCGGTAAGAATCACCCTCGCCAATTCCGGCGACATGCGCGCCGGCATGTTCGTGACGGCTACGTTTTACGGACGGCACGGAAAAGTTTACCCTACCGTGCCGAGCAACGCGGTGCTGCACCTTCATGATCGCGATTGGGTATTTTTGCCGGCTCCAAACCATGAATTCCGAAGAACTGAAGTTACAGCAGGAGAGGTGATCGATGGCCGGCAAAATATTCTATCCGGCCTTGCGCCCGGCGCGCGGGTGGTTAATGACGCTCTCGCCCTTTCAGCGGAAAGCCAGCAATAAGTACGTACGGCAGTTCCATGATTCGCGCATTCGTCGATTATTCGCTCCGCAACAAGCTGCTCGTCCTCGCAGTTGGCATCATGCTCCTGGTTTGGGGTGCAATTGCCTTTAAGAACCTTCCTGTCGAAGCCTACCCGGACGTAGCGAATAATTACGTGCAGGTCATTACTCAATGGCCCGGACGAGCTGCTGAGGAAGTGGAACAGCAGGTAACGATCCCCATCGAAGTCCAGATGAGCGGCATTCCACACCTGGCGAACATCCGGTCGATATCCGAATTTGGATTATCGGTTGTGACAATGAACTTCGACGACGAGTCGAATGACGATTGGAACCGGCAGAAAGTTCTTGAGCGGCTGTCCGGAGTGACGCTTCCGGCCAACCTGCAGCCCAACATTGGACCGGACTATAGCCCCGTAGGCCAACTCTATTGGTACACGCTTACCAGCACAAATCCGCAATACGATTTGATGGAGCTGAAGTCGCTTCAGGATTGGGTGATCGCAAAGCAGTTGAAATCCGTTCCGGACGTGATCGATGTCTCGAGTTTCGGAGGCATCACGCGCGAATATCAGGTGCGAATCGATCCCGATAGGCTCGTCTCCTACGGTCTCGGTATCGGCCAGGTTGAACAAGCGCTTTCAAACAATAACGTGAATGCCGGAGGCAGCTTCATTGAAACCGGTGCGCAGCAGATCAACGTGCGCGAAGTAGGCTTATTCCGGAACGTCAGGGATATCGGTTCAACTGTGCTGAAGACACAGAACGGAACTCCCATTAACGTTCGTGAGATTTCCTTTGTAACGCAGGGACCGAAGATCCGGCTCGGCCAGATCGGCAAAGCGGTGCATCGCACCGACGGAAAGATAATCGACAATTCGGACACGGTGGAAGGCATCGTTCTTCTTCGCAAGGGGGCCGATGGCGACGCGATGCTCGCGGCGCTGCACGACAAAGTGGCGGAACTGAACGCACATTTCCTGCCGCCAGGCGTCAAGATCGTTCCATTCCTCGACCGGAGCGACCTAGTACATTTCACCACTCACACCGTCATGCACAACTTGACGGAAGGCATCTTGCTTGTCTCGGTCATTCTATTCCTGTTTCTGGGCAACGTCCGTTCGGCGCTGATTGTCGTATTGACGATTCCATTTGCGCTCCTATTCGCTTCCATTTGTCTGAATTTGAGCCATGTACCGGCGAACCTGCTCTCACTCGGAGCGCTCGATTTTGGAATGGTTGTGGACGGCTCTGTCGTTGTTGTCGAGAACGTGCTGCGGCACATCGGAAGCTACCGTCGCGGCGAGCGAACCGTCCCCGAGCTGATCCGGGAAGCTGTCCACGAAGTACAACGGCCGGTCTTCTTCGCACGCGCTATTATCATCACAGCCTACCTGCCGATCTTCACGCTGCAACATGTCGAAGGCCGCCTCTTTCGTCCAATGGCACTGACTGTTTCTTACGCGCTGCTAGGGGCGCTCTTGTTCTCGCTCTCCATTTTGCCGGTACTGGCGCTCATCCTCTTCGGACGCGAAACAAAGGAGTGGCACAACCCGATTCTGGCGGCAATCATACGCGGATACCGCCGGTCGCTCGAATGGTCGATGAGCGGATTAGGCCGTCGCCTCATCGTGCTCGGCACAGCTAGCAGCTTATTGCTGATTGCTGTATATCTGATGGTTAGCGGCGCGATCGGCTCGGAATTCTTGCCTCATCTGGATGAGGGCGCAATCTGGGCGCGCGGCACGCTGGCTCCCAGTACCGGGCCTGCTGAGGGCGAACGGGTGATGAAGCGCGCGCGGCTGCTGTTTGCGAGTTTTCCGGAAGTAACCCAAGTCGTGAGTCAGGTTGGCCGTCCGGACGATGGCACCGATTCCGCGCTGTTTTCAAATACGGAATACTTTGTGGATCTGAAGCCGAAGAATCAATGGCGTCCGGTTTTTCATGAGAACAAAGAACAGTTGATTCGGGCCATGGATCGCGAGGTTGAGAAAATTCCAGGCGTGCTCTGGAATTTTTCGCAGCCTATTGCCGACAACATGGAAGAAGCAGTCAGCGGAGTAAAGGGCGAGCTAGCGATCAAAATCTTCGGCACCGATCTGAAAGAGCTTGAGAGCAAAGGCGATGAAATCGTGCGCGTTATGCAGGGCATCCAAGGCGTGCAGGATTTAGGGCTGTTTCGCGTGATCGGGCAGCCGAATCTCAACATTACGGTCGATCGCGCCAAAGCTAACCGCTATGGCCTCAACGTTTCCGATATTCAGGATGCGATTGAGACCGATATCGGCGGTAAAGCGGTTGGAGAGGTGCTCAAAGGAGAGCAACGCTACGACCTGGTCGTCCGCTATCAACCGGAATACCGCACGACAATGGAGGCAATTAAGGATATCCGGCTGCTCGCCCCGACCGGCGAACGCGTCTCGCTAGGCCAGGTCTGCGATATTCAAATGCTCGACGGTGCTTCGCAGATTTACCGCGAAAACAATTCGCGTTACGTAGCTATCAAGTACAGCGTGCGAGGCCGCGATTTGGGTAGCACGGTGGAACAGGCAATTCAGGAAGTAAATCAAAAAGTGAAGTTGCCGCCCGGCTACTACTTGGAATGGGCCGGTGAATATGCCAGCGCGAAGCGCGCCAATGCCCGTTTGGCGCTGATTGTTCCTATTACAGTAGCGGTCATTTTCTTTCTGTTGTATTCGATGTTCAGCTCGTTTAAATGGGCAGGGCTTGCGCTTGTCAGCCTTGCTTTGTCGCCTATCGGCGCGCTATTCGCGCTCTACTTCACGGGAACACATTTCAGCGTATCGTCGGGAATCGGCACGCTCGCTCTGTTCGGCGTAGCGGTGGAAACCGGAGTCATTATGATCGAATACATCAATCAGCTCCGCGCCCGGGGATATAGTGTCCGGGACGCCGCGGTCGAAGGTGCGGTTTTGCGACTACGGCCCATCATGATGACCATGCTGGTTGCAACTCTCGGGCTGTTACCAGCAGCGATTTCCACCGGAATCGGATCGGACTCACAGAAACCATTCGCGATTGTCATCGTAGGCGGACTGAGCGCGACACTGCTGCTGAGCGTGTATGTTCTGCCGACGATCTACACCTGGATTGCGCGGGATGGCGACGTATTGCCGGCTTATGAATCGGATTTGGCGGAGCCGCATTA
>DAISJE010000027.1:0-4489 GCA_036821665.1 Bryobacteraceae bacterium
GCGCCGCGATAGTAATAACACGTCACACGGAATCCACCCGGCGCCCACAGAATCAGTAACGCTGCCGACGCGGGAATCCATATGGGCCACCAGTGCGGCCATCCGCCGAACCAGGCGTGCGCAGGATCGCCTAGAAGTTCCGGCGAGTAAAACGGCGACAGATACGGACCAAACCGGTAATGGTTGCCCTGTAGTGCCGCCCACGTTGAGTAAACGATAAAAAGCGAAAGCCCAAGAACGGTCAGTAACGGCTGCACCCACCACAGATCGCGCCGCGATGTGCTGCCGAACCGGCCACCCGTTACGGGCACGTCGATCGAGGACATGCACGCCAGAATATCGCCTCTTCGCCTTGTTTTCAAATGTGTTTTCAAATGTGTTTTCAATGCCATGTTGGCTGCTGGCCGCGCGGGAAGAGCGCCGCTGCCGCTGTTTAGGCATTAGACACATTTGCTGGCGAGACGGATCAGCAGGCCATTCGCCTAACTAGGTAGGAGACCTCTTATGGCGGAAATAACTTCTGAGTATGTGGCAGTTGAGGAAACCGGGATTGGCAGGCGGATCTGCTGGTCGGCGGTTTTCAGCGGAACGATGGTGGCGCTGGCTACCGAGTTGCTCTTTGCCACATTTGGATTGTTCATTGGTTTCACGATGTCGGGTGACGGCGGGGGCGGCATTAGCGCCTGGTCCGAAGCCTGGTATTTTGTGACCGCCCTTGTTGCCCTCTTTTGCGGAGGGTGGGTGGCGGCAAGATCGGCTGATATCACCGGTGCGAGTGGACACATGCACGGAGCCGTTACCTGGGGGTTAACCACAATTTCAACGCTTGCCTTTGGCATCTGGCTGTTTGGAAGCGCGCTGAATGCAGCCGTACTGGCAGTTCGGCCGGCGGTCGCGGCAGCCGCGACTTCACCGCAAGCTGTCGGAATGACCGCAGGAGAAGCGTCCACGCTGTTCCTGGTTATCTTCGGCGGAATTATTGCCGGCTATGTAGCTTCGTGGCTTGGCGGCGTTCTAGGCGACCGGCGGCATGGCCGGCCGGAAGTTTCGGGCTTCCGGCGTTTCGGCCGTACCGGCGCGCCTTCTACGACACCTGCCGTCTCTTAGCGGTGCCGCAAAGCCGGATTCACGCCGGCGTTCGAGAATGTCTTACGTACCTCGGGAGTATAGTCTTCAATAATGACTCGACTCCTGAGGTACTCTCTTTTACTCGCGGCTCTGATTCCAGCAGCCGCGCCCGCCCAACAGTCTGAGCAGTGGATACAGTTGTTCGACGGCAAGGACCTGAATGGCTGGAAACACGTAGGCCCCGGCCAAATGACTGTTGAAAATGGCCTGATACACACGCATGGCGGAATGGGATTGCTGTATTGGACCGGAGGCACTATCGGCAACTGCGAGCTTCGGGTTGTCTACAAAATGCGCGATCACAACGATAATTCCGGAGTATACGTCCGGATACCGATCGAGCCTAGGGAGCCCTGGATGCCGGTCTATTACGGTTACGAAGTACAGATCGACAATATTGCCAAAGGCGAAGACGAACACCACATCACAGGCACTCTGTATTCCTTAACCACGCCGCTCGCCCGTCCCGGCAAACCCGGACCTGAGTGGAACACGATGGATATTACCCTCGACGGACCGCATACCGTGGTTACGGTGAACGGAGTAAAAGTAACGGATTATACGGAGGGGCAGCCCGTACCACCGAAAAAGCTCTGGTTTGAGCCGGAACGGGGCAGGCGACCGGAGTTCGGCTTCTTTGGGCTGCAGAACCATAGCGATAACGACATTGTTTTCTTTAAAGAAGTGGCGCTAAGGCCCTTGAAGTGACTTGCGACGGACGCTTCGGGGTACCCTGGCTGAGATTCCCATGCCAGGCCGTCTACTTGTTAAAATGTAATATCCACTCAAATGGGCTCGGGAGCTGTCGTGCTGCGCACGTTGAGGGAAGAACATACCCTCGAAATCGATGAAGTCCAGGTGCGCGCTCTTGTGCGAGACCTGCACAGGGTAAGTCCCGCCATATACTGGACCGATCTCCTGGCAAGCGTTGCGATAGGCTGGAGCGCCTTCACGCTGGCGGTATTGGTGCCGCCACTTTCAGTTGGTATGTTTGCCGCCGCGGCAGTGGCGATTGCGGCGCTCTACAGGTGCCTTTGCTTCATCCACGAAATTAGCCATCAAAACCAGCGCACTCTGCCTCGTTTCGAAAAGGCCTGGAATTTTTTTGTGGGTTATCCGCTGTTAATGCCCTCGTTCTTTTACGTTGGCGTTCACAATGATCATCACAAAATCAGTCTGTACGGTACCGCTGGCGATCCTGAATATTTACCGTTTGCGCGTTCGGCTTCGATGACGACCGCTTTCGCGCTGGAGAGTTTTCTCATCCCCGCGCTGCTTCTCATTCGATTTCTTGTGCTTGCTCCATTCGCGCTGCTATCGAAGCGGCTGCAAAACTGGTTAATCGTTCATTTCTCCTCGCTTACCATCAACATCCGCTATGAACGGGAAGCGAATGCAAACGTGCAAAGGATAATTCGACGGGACAGCGCATTTATCCTGCTTGTGTGGAGCATTCCGGTCGTACTCGCTGCATTCGGCTTGATTCCGTGGCGCACCTTCGCAATCTGGTTCGCTGTTGTCTCAGCGGTAAGTTTCATTAACACGCTCCGCACTCTTGGAGCGCATGCTTATGAAAGTTCCGGCGAGCCTATTGACCGTATGGGGCAATTGATCGACTCGATCGATACGCCGGGGAGATTTTGGACGGAACTTTGGGCTCCCGTCGGCTTGCGATACCACGCGCTGCATCACTATTTCCCCGGAATTCCATATCACTCTCTTCCCGAGGCATATCGGCGTTTGGCCGGTACGCTTCCGCTGGCAACGGAATACTGCAAGATGAGCAGCCCGAGTCTGCCTCATTCGCTGAATAGTCTAGTGAAGAAGGGTTTGCGACGGTTGCGGGATTGATTGCGCGGGTGAAGCCCATCGCACATGACGACCCGACGCGACTCGCGCACCCGCAAGCTAAGCCACGCCGAACGGTGGCTAAACGATTGCCTCCTTGTTTCTCACCAGCCCGCCTTCCATCAATCCATTGAGGTTGACGTCAGTGGCGTCGAAGCCTTCATCAAAGAGGCTCGGGATCGTGGCATTCGCCTGACATATACACATGTCCTGGTCCGCGCCGCCGCCCTGGGATTGTCCAAGAATCCTGATTTGCATCGCATCCTGGCGGGCAATCGGGTTCAGAACCTCGCGCGCGTCGATATCGCGTTATCCGTAAGCGAGGAGTTCACCGTGGTTCCCACGATGATTATCGAATCGGTGAACGAAAAATGTCTGGACAGTATCGCTTCTGAGGTCGCGCAAAGACTGCCTGAAGTAAAGGAACAATACAGAAAACTGCTCGCGATGGTAAATGCGTGGGGCTGGCTTGTGCCGTTCGGGTTTATCAGACGTGCAGTTCTCCGGCTTTTGTTCCGCTCCTTTCGCTACCGCCGAAAAGGGCTCGGGACATTTCAGGTCAGCATAGCCCCCGGTGTGGATGCGTTTGCAACCCCGATCTTTAATACCGCCGGCATTCTTACGGCCGGCCAGGTCAAACATCGGGCGATTGCCGTGAATGGTGTTCCGGCGGTGCGCGCGACCATGGTCTTGACTTGCTCGGCAGATCATCGCCTTTGGAATGGACTGGACTGTCAAACTTTCCTCAATACCGTAAGGGATCTCATTACGAGCGGCCAGCTCGAGAAGGAGATTCGGAACGTGCGCGTATGGCCCGAGGGCGTCGAAGATCTCGCTCGCTCGAGTGATGCGCCTCGGAGCTAAGGGCAATGGCAAACCTGGCGCTCATTTGTCCGCCCTTGCCGGGCCACCTGAATCCGACTACGGCATTGGGACGCGTCCTGAAAAGACGGGGCCACTCGGTCACCTGTTTTCATCTCCCTGGCATCGAATCGAGCATTCGAGCGGCAGGCTTGAATTTCAGGCCGGTCGGAGCACCCGGAAGCGAACTTCTTACCGCGCGCATCCGCAAGATGGGCGAGTTAAGCGGGCTCCGCTCATTGCGGTTTGCCGTTGCTTGTTCCCGCGAGTGTTCCGCTCTTTTGTGCGAATCCCTTCCGGCTGCGTTGACGGAATCGCAGATTGATTTGATGATTGTGGATCAGAACGAACCGGCCGGCGCAACGGTGGCCGAGCATTTGAAATTGCCGTTCGTTAATATCTGCCCCAGCCTCCCGCTCAACCGCGAACCGGAGATCCCGCCGCCGTTCGTTTCGTGGGACTATCGAACGGAGTGGTGGGCGCGTCTGCGGAACAGGATCGGGTACCGTCTTGCCGATCGTCTGATCGCCCCTATTGCCGCGACTGTAAATCGATACAGATCCGCATCGGGACTTCGGCAGTTGCGCGCACCCGATGATTCGTTTTCACCCATCGCGCAACTTTCGCAGATGACCGCCGATTTTGATTTTCC
>DAISJE010000027.1:4505-17389 GCA_036821665.1 Bryobacteraceae bacterium
TCTCGGCCCGTTCTGCGATATCGAAGAGCCCGATATAGCGTTTCCTTACGAACGGCTAAACGGGAAACCGATCATCTACGCTTCCCTCGGAACGCTACAAGACTCGAATAGCGCTTATTTTCGAATCATTGCGGAAGCTTGTGTGGACATAGATGCACAGCTTGTGATGGCCACCGGAGGCTCACGGCGGTCGATCGCAAATCTTCCGGGCACGCCGTTGGTGGTTGAGTATGCGCCACAACTTCAGATTCTTTCGCGCGCAAGCCTTGCCATCACTCACGCCGGTCTCAACACGGTCATGCAATCGCTCACTTTTGGAGTGCCGATGGTAGCAATTCCCATTACCCATGACCAACCGGGTATTGCCGCGCGGGTCAAGCGCTCCGGTGCGGGCGAAATGATACCGGCATCCCGGGTCACTGCTCCACTCCTTCGCGCGGCGGTACGGCGGGTCATGAACGAACCGGCCTATCGAATTCGCGCCGCGAGCTTAAAAGAATCCATCAGGCGAGCGGGAGGAGTGGAACGGGCGGCGAGCATTGTCGAGGACGTATTGGCCCAATATGAACGCGGCTCCGCGGCCTGAGCGATGCACTTCGGAATCATAAGCCCGCCGGTCTCCGGCCACATCCACCCCTTTGGAGCACTCGGACGCGAACTGATCAGGCGCGGGCATCGTGTCAGCCTGATTCAGATGCCTGACCTCTCCGAGCGCGCTCGTGCTGAGGGGCTGGGATTCATTGGCATCGGCTATACGGATCATCCGCCAGGGTCGCTTTCCGAATCACTGGCACAGCTCGCCCGCCTTCAGGGTCTGGCTGCTCTGCGTTTCACCATTCACGCAGTCCGCCGAACAACGGAAATGATCTGCCGCGATGCGCCGGGTTGCATACGCTCAACAGGTATCGAGGCTCTCCTCGTGGACCAGACCGAGCCTGCCGGAGGCACCGTCGCCGAACACCTCGGTTTGCCGTTCATAACGGTTTGTAATGCGCTCGTGCTGAATCGTGAGCCCGGTGTTCCACCGCCATTCACCGGTTGGGGCTATCGCGATAACTGGCTCGCTCGCTTCAGAAATTGTGTTGGTTACGCCGCTTCGGAACGAGTCATGGCTCCGGTAACCGGCATCTTGCGAAAGTATCGGCTGAAATGGAAGCTTACGCCACACAAAAGGCCGGACGATTCATTTTCTAACCTTGCGCAGATCAGCCAGCTTCCGCCGGCCTTCGATTTTCCGCGCCGTGCACTACCAAACTGTTTCGAGTATGTAGGACCACTCCGTGATGCGCTTTCGCAAAAGGGAGAATTCCCGTGGGAGCGGTTAGACGGACGGCCGCTGGTTTATGCGTCATTGGGAACCCTTCAAAATCGGAAAAAGTGGGTATTCGAATGCTTTGCCGAAGCGTGTGCCAGCCTCCCCGTGCAGTTGGCGATCGCACACGGGGGCGGCTTGGATGAGCAGGCAAGCGCCGCACTAGCGGGAGATCCGGTGGTCGTGCCCTATGCGCCGCAACGCGACGTGCTGGCCCGAGCGCGGCTCACCTTAACCCATGCCGGGCTGAATACCGTACTCGATTCGCTGACCTATGGTGTTCCGCTAATTGCAGTGCCTATTACCTATGAACAGCCGGCGATAGCCAGCCGCGTGTCTTGGTCTGGAGCCGGCCGCGTCCTTTCGCTTAATAAACTTACGGCGGACCGGCTGCGGGACGCGATACAAGCCGTGTTAAGGGACCCGGCTTACACCTCAAATGCTCAAGTTGTAAGGCATTCGATTGAAAATGCCGGTGGTGTTGCACGCGCCGCGGACATCGTCGAAAGCGTCGTTTTTTGATCGCTTGAGTCCTTCCGGGGCGCTATAATCCAGAAGTCGCGGTGCGATTCTAGCTAATTGAAGCGAACACCGGGCAACGAGGAGCTTTCCCGTTGGAAATACATATTAAATTCGTCGAAATATCAAAAAAGCTATGTCATTTCGGCAAACGCTTTTATCAACCAACTTTTTCCCTTCTATTCCTTCTTGTAATCTCAGCTTCGTTCGTATTGGGCCAGACCAGCGTTCTTTATCAACCTTCTTCACCTATCGTGGGGCCGTTTCCTACGAATGTACTCACGACCTCCGATTCCCACCAGAAGACCGGCTTGCGAGTGGATCTTCCGGCGGGCTTCGATAGCTGCATTGCCACATCCAGCCCAAGCGTCTGCAGTAATACCGCTTTGCTGAATCAATTGGACGGATTCAGTGTAAATCCGCGAATTACGGCATGCTTTTCGGGTCCGATCGACACGACAACTCTTTCGAGCGGTCTTAGTATTGTCGCTGTCCCCAGCGGCAGCGCGGTCTCCCTCAATCAGATTTTTTACGATCCAACCGCCCACTGCGTGTTCGCCAAACCCAATCAGGTACTGAATCAACAAAGCAGTTATCTTCTCCTGGTGAGCGATGCAATCCACGATGCCGGCGGCAATACCGTAGTGCCGGACGCAGCATTCACCGCTTGCTTGCAGAGCACCCCCGATACATATTGCTCGGCATTATCTAACGCGATAGCGCAAGTAAAATATCCGGTCAGCCATGTTACCGGCGCATCGCTTTTCACTACGCTAAGTGCGACTGCCTGGATGGAGAGCGCGAGACAGTTTGTTAATGCCCATCAGCCGGCCGTGGCATTGCCCGCTGGCATTCCGTCTGTTTTCAACTTATCGAATGTCAGGCAGATAAAGTGGGTTCCGCAAGGTACGACACTGACCGATGCGCAAAGCATAATGCCGCTCAGCGTGCTTTCTGGTGTCCAATCGATCGCCTTCGGCTTGTATTTATCTCCGAATTTTTTAAATCCTGTGAACGGAACAATTGCGGCCATTCCAACTAAGAGCAGTGTGGCCGGCCCGGTTGCGGTCCCGCTGCCGATTCCGCTCGCGAATATTTCTTTGGGCTATTTGCCGGTCTCTTATCATGTCTTCCTGCCTGCAACTCCGGCGCCGGCGGCCGGATTCCCGGTCGTGATTTACGGCCATGGCTTGGCGGATAACCAATTTGGGGCGCCGACGTTTATAGCGAGCACATTAGCGAAGAAAGGCTTCGCAACGCTGGCGATAGAAATTACCGGTCATGGCTATGGACCTTTAAGCGTCGCAAACGTGACCGACAATAGAGGCATCGTTCACACCGAACTGACGCCTGGTCGCGGCATCCTGCTTCCCGGGCATACGCAAATCGGCCCAGCAGACGGCTGCGTCGTGCCGGGCGCAATCGCGGTACGAGATTGCGGCCGCCAGACGGCCATCGATCTGCTCGCACTGGTAAAGACCATTCAGAAGACGAAGGGCCTTGGATTGCATCTCGATCCCAAGCGCATTTTTTATGTGGGCCAGTCCTTCGGCGCGGACTATGGAACTTTGTTTCAGGCTTTGGCCACCGGAGTTGGGGCTGCTGTTTTTAGCGGGGACGGCGGGAGTTTTGTCGACGTGGCGCGTTTGTCTCTTTCGGGGCGGCCGCTCGGAGTTGCTTATCTGGCTTCGGTGAACCCGGCTCTGCTTAACGCCGGCGCAGGAGACGACTTCAATGATAATTATGTGTTTCGCGATCAGCCGCCCGTCATCAACAATGTGCTCGGAGCGCCTGCGGACCAAGCGGCTTTCGAGGCTGCGGATTGGCTGAACATGCTAGGCGATCCGCTGGCCTACGCACCTCATCTGAGAACTGCGCCGCTTGCGGGCGTCGCGCCGGCGAATACGCTCTTTCAGTTCGGGTACGGTGATTTGGAAATGCCGAACCCGACTCAATCAGCCGTCATTCGGGCGGCGAACGAAAAGGGTTCCTCCTGGTATTTCCGCTTCGATACCGCAGTGGGAATTGACCCGACGCTCCTCGGCGTGACGTATGCCGGCGTCGGATTTCCTATCCTGCCACATCGAATACTGAGTAATCCGACCATCTTCGATGTGCCGAATGAGACCTCCATCGCCTTAGCGACCCAGCAGCAAATAGCGGCCTATTTCGCTTCCGGAGGCACCGTGAATCCGGATCCCAATCCGTACTTGACGGGAATCTTTGCGGGCGTGCAGTTATTTCAAATACCTGCCACGTTACCGGAAAGCTTAAATTTCTTAATCCCGGTTCCCTAGTGAAATGCCCTCGAAGTTACGAGAGATCTAGTATTTCATTTGTGAGTCAATTCGCTGCGGATGGGTATAGACTAATGCAGCAGGCATATCAGACTAACCTTTGTCATCGCCGGGTGGTTTCCAGGCGATTGAACATGCATGCGCAGACTGCATCTATTCGAGATACACGATTCTGTGTTGTGCCCCGCGGCGGTCCGTAACGGATTGACGGATTTTCTAGAACTCTCGATCGATGTCTTTGACACTTACGGATTGGTTAGAACGCATATAGCAGAACTACTATCGGCTTCCGGCGTGCGGCACGTGGTGGATCTTTGTTCGGGCGCGGGCGGCCCCTGGGTACATTGGCTGAAAAAGGGCTTGATTCAGGCAAGCGTTACTTTGACCGACAAATTTCCGAACGCTACGAGTTGCGATCATCTCGCCGGATCCGGAATTCCGGGCCTGAATTACCGCCGGGATCCGGTGGATGCCGCGAAGGTGCCCGACGATTTGGTCGGGCTCCGAACGATTTTCACTGCATTTCATCACTTCCGTCCGGAAAGCGCGCGCGCGATCATCGCCGATGCCGTTTCGAAACGCCAGCCGATCGGAATTTTTGAGCTGACATCCCGATCCCCGCTTGCCTTTTTCGCGATGCTGTTATCACCACTGGGTGTTTTGCTGTTGACGCCTCGGATGCCGAAGCTGGGCTGGCGTAAGTTATTCTTGACCTACATTATTCCTGTCATTCCCGTCTGCGTGCTGATCGACGGATTCGCTTCGTGCTTCCGGACATACTCGCTGGAGGAACTTGCCGCGATGGTAAGTGATCCCACGTATAATTGGTCTATGGGGGCCGTGAAGGGCCGCGGCGGGCCCATAACGTATCTGCTGGGCTGCCCTAAGGAGGCCTAGAGGACTAATGCGCGATATATACATTACATTTGCGCTTTTCAGTATTTTTCCTAGTACTATTATCTTTGAAAAACCAGTCTATCCGACGGTACCGAAGCAGTACTTAACTCTTGAAACGGCTATTGCATATCTCAGTCATACCTTGCGATGATTGAGTGTGCACCAAGTCCGATTCGGAGGAGGAAAAAATAAGACAGGATGCGAATAAATTATTCTCTCTTTAGTTTGGTCGCCTTGAGCACGGCCGCTTTTGTTACACCGGCCATGGCGACAAGCGTCACAGGTTCAGCCGATATTTCAGGAACTGCAACCGTGACCGCCACCACAATTAGCTTCACTAGTCAAAACGGTCCAAATACATTTGTTCCGGGTGACAGTAGCACTTTAACCGGTGATTTTACTGGCCTGACGGCAACAGGGAGCGCCATCAAGAACGTAACGATGGGAACTCTCCCGGTAGCTGATTTTGCCACGTTTAACACGAACTCTGGACTCATTCACTTCGACCTGACGGGCTTTCTACCTGGAACTGGCTCACCGGCGGATTGCACTTCCGCAGTGGGTTCGGTTTGCACGCCGCCTGGATCGCCATTCACGCTTATACAGAGTTCCGTGAACTCCGTCGGTATTTTGCTGAATGTGAAAGGTACCTATTACATCGCACCACCCTCTTCGGGTACTTCAAACGGGGGCGGAATATTTAGCACCCAAGTGATCAGCTTCACAGACGGTACAATTCCGCAGATCCTTGCGGAAGTTGCATCGCCAGCCGGTTTTACCCACACGTACTCGGCTACGTTTACTGCAACGCCAAATTCCACCGTTCCTGAACCAGCCACCCTGTTGCTCATGGGCGTTGGATTATTGGGCGCGGGTCTTGTTGCACGCCGCAAGATCGCCAAGTAACAAATTCAAAGCAATAACGAAGCCCTCGAATGGCGAAAGCCACGTCGAGGGCTTATTTATTTCTGGTTGCTTTGAATAGGGCTTTATCAGCCGAGGCCGTTTCCATCCAAAACTCGTCATAGCGTCCGGGAGCAAGCACGCCATTCGGATCTATGGCTTCTTTTAGTTTCCGCATAAAGCTTCGGTATGCTTCGGGCCGAGGCAGTTGTCCCATCCCCTGAATCCCCAGCCGGTACGGATAAAAACCATTCTCCATACAGCGATCCGCTAGAGATCGATAGCACGTCATGGCCTTCTCGTCTTCGCCGCTTACATCGCGGTCGTACGAAATAGAAATGACGCAGTAAACACTCCGAGCCGTAAGCAGGGTCAGCGAGATCATTGGCTCGAAATTGTGCTCTAGCAGAGTACGAGTAGCGATTTCTGCGAGCTTTCCGACTTGTTGACCATCCGCGGCGGCAACCGGCGCATACCACAGCAGCCCGCAGCGATCTCGGTCTGGATCGGGTTGCGCGGGCACGGCGCTGCGCTTCCGCCAATAGGCCGAGGCGAGCGGCTGCTCCGTCGGCACACCGCGCATAAGCCCCAGGACAGGTTCTACGAGTTCCACAGTTCTTCGCATATCCCACCCGCTTAAAACGCGGAATAGTCCAGCAAATCGTCTGGCGAATCGTAGCTTTTTGGGGCTCAGGAATTTCAGCTTTCCGGCCTGTCCTCCGACGGCCTGTCGCAGCATGGCTTTTGCCTCGGACACCTGTCGTGGTGTCCCGTAAAGGCCGCCTGAAGCGTTCCAATGGCCAAAGCTGAGGGCAGACCTGAACCGCGCCATCAAGTCCGGCGTTAGCGGCGTCTGTCCGGCGCTTTCCTTCCAGGGGTACTGTTGTATTCCTGCCAGAACTTTGTAGTCGTTGCCGATGTGAACCGAACTACGAAGCACATCCTTCATTCGGAGCGTTCGCAATGCATCGATCAGCGCGGGCAGGCCATCCGGACTTTCGGATCGGAAAAAGAACGCTTCGAAGCTTTGCGGCTCGGGCATGAGCCACACTGTCATGCGTGTCACCACACCGAGATTCGATTGCGAGAAGAGTCCATCGAGGCTTGGTCCTACGCCCCAGCGGTTCACCGAGCCTGTTCTCGAATTAGAGAAGGCGGCCGAGCCGGTCTCAATCGCCTCACCGTCCGGAAGCACCACCTGCAGCCCGCAAACGTGCGCGAAATGATCTCCGTACGGCGTGTGACCAAATCCGCGTTCCATTACATTCCCAATGAGGCTGCAATCCGGGCTGGAGCCTGTTGCATCCATCCACAAGCGCGAGCCCCGCTGCTTCAAATATTCATAAAGCTGCCGTTGCGTGACCCCCGGCTCGACAGTAATGAAGCCGAGTTCCTCGTTGAAATCGACGATGCGATTCATCCTGCTCAGATCAAGCAGTACGCAACCGTCAAGGGGAGGCACGCGTGAACCATAGCCCCAATTTTTACCGCTGCTGATGGGATAGACCGGAACGTGGAAACGATTCGCGATACGCAGGCAGTCTTGAAGCTCTTCGCAGCTCGCTGGCCGCAATATTGCCGGAACACGCTGGCGGGTTTCGAAGGTCGCGGAGATCCGCAGCGACTGCTCGTCGGTTTGGACAAACGCCCGGCCGATGGCGCGGGTCCAGTCCGCAAGCGCCGATGCAAGTTCGTCTGACGACACTACGCGATTCAGGGCCGGACGACTAATTGCAAAGTCGCGCCGATTCGCGGAAAGTTTACATGCTCAGCGCCCAATTCAAGCGGAAAGCTCCTGGAAAATTGTTCTCTCCGTGTCCGAATAACGGTTGAACTCGCCAGTTTAGACTTTAATTGATCGATTAAAGGGACAAACCTTTGTACGGGCGAGCGAGAATCGAAACGCAGCATTTCCATCATGCAGCCGTAATGGCGGTCATGATAAGGAGGCACCGCTTCCCCGCCAACCTGCAAACTGGTTCCGCCAATTCGGCGCAGAATAGACGAAGAGCAGTGCCGCACGGTCGCCATGCAGGAGGCGACACAGCCACCCCACAAATGCGCGAGCGCATACGAGGCGACCAGAATCTCCAGCGCGGCCTTGGTTCCCCGCCACTCTTCGGCGAGCGCCCATCCGCCAATCTCCACATAAGATTGGTTATACGCGCGTGCGCGGCGGAGGTCGGCTTCCACCGCCTGCCGCACTCTTTGGCCCCAATACGGGTCTCTGGCCTGTGTAGCTTCGGAAATGCGAAGCTTGTCGAACGAGACCGTATTGGGATGCACCAGATAGCGGGCACACCCTATGACGTTTTGATCGTCTTCAACAAGTAGAAAATGCCAACTTTGTTCATCCCCGCGCATGCGGAAGCGGTCATCATCATCCAACTCACAAGGCTGGATGGCTCCGTCCTTTAGATAGACCTGGCCACGTAGTCTTTGCATCGAGGCTAGGTAGTGGCCATAAAGTTGCTCATTATTTTTACAACGGCCGAACGAACCGTCCGGACTCGTCTGAGGAGGGGCGAGTAACTGAAAGTGATAATTTTGTCGCATTAGGCAGCGCGTTCTCGTTTGTCTCCAGATCTTCTTCCTTAGGCAAGAAGAAGGGTCCTGCTTATATGACCGCAGGCAATACTAAATGCCCGGTTGCTTGCTTGACGGCCGTAACTGTAGTGTCCAGGTGACCCGGTTTTCATCATTGTATTACTCATCGGGTTCTGGATTGCAATTTGAAAATATTTGTTCCATCTACATCGATGTTTATGGGTTGTACATCTCAAAATAAGGTATCAGCGGGTGCCGAGGCGGTGGCGGTCAATGTGTTGGCGAGTACCAGTAGTCCTTTCAAAGATTCAGATCAGGTCCTGCTACGCTGGTCTGAACGAAACTCCCCTCGGCGGGAGGTGATTGTCCAAGTTGTTGAAACACACGCATCAGAGGCAGTGATACGGTGCGGACTCCAGCTTACTGAGAAAACGAAAGTATACCTCATGGGAGATAAATTTACTAGAACTGGAATAGTACGCGCTTGCCGGCCCGACGGCGCTCACTTCCTTCTTACAGTCAGGGCGGCGATCGACGATTTTTACCCTACCACCGGCTCTGTATTTGACCCCGGAATACGAGCAGTAGAGGACTTTCTGACGGAAGAGCAGGAACAGCAGATTCTCGAAGCGCTCTAACCAAAAGGGGAACGGCGTATCTTTTCGGTACAACCTGCGCCCCATTCTGAAACGGCCTGTTTCCACCTTGGAACAAGCTGGTCGGGAGGAACGGCTACACTTACCAGGTAAATTTTACCGGAACTCTTCCTGAATTCGTTGCAATTCCGAAGATCCCGGGCACAATTTGGCATATGGAGCGTTATATAACGGGTAAGTAGCGGTTTGATTTTGTTCGTGCAAATCGGGAGTTGCGTCATCGATAAACAATAATCCCGTGACGATCTCGCCTTTGTTTTGATGCTGTAGAAAACCAACTACACCCTGCCGATCAGTAGGATCATAGTCTCGGGGTAAAGACTTGAACTGCACAACACTTCCGTCATGCAAAGTAACGGTGGTGGTTCCGTTAGGCGCGATTCGGGCTAGGATCGGATCCGCCGGCGGCACGAAATCCGCGTCGGTAGCTTTAACCTGGTGTTCCCTGGTGTAGCGATAGCTCTTGGTCGACCCCGAATGATCGTTAAATGTGACACACGGTGAAATGACATCGACCAACGCGAAGCCGCGATGGGCGATGGCGGCCTTCAAGATCGGCACCAGTTGCTCTTTGTCGCCGGAAAAACTGCGGGCTACAAACGTGGCGCCCAGACTGAGAGCAAGCATCACCGGATCTATGGGTGCTAGCTGATTCGGCTCACCCTTTTTACTTTTCGATCCGACGTCCGCCGAGGCCGAAAACTGGCCCTTGGTTAAGCCGTATACCCCATTGTTCTCGATGATATAGACCATTCGGACATTCCGGCGTATGGCATGACACAGGTGCCCCAGTCCAATCGAGAGCGAATCGCCATCTCCGGAAATGCCGATGTATGTCACATCCCGGTTCGCTGCGCTCGCACCAGTCGCTATGGGTGGCATGCGCCCATGCGCCGAATTAAATCCATGCGCTCCGTTGACGAAGTAGGCCGGCGTCTTTGACGAACAACCGATGCCGCTCATTTTGGCGAGCATATGTGGAGGCGTCGACATCTCCCACAATGCGCGCACAATGGCGGCGGTGATCGAATCATGTCCGCAGCCGGCGCACAAGGTGGACATCGATCCTTCGTAGTCGCGGAGCGTCAGCCCGAGCTGATTGCGTTGCAGGCTTGGATGCGTGGCGCTCGGTTTCGTAATAGATGGCACGGGCTATTTCTCCAGTTGACTTGTAATGGCGTCAACCACGGGGCGTGCGCTCAACGGAAAACCGCCATAGATAAGTACCGATCGCACCCTGTCCTTGGGAACGCAGGTTTCGAGAATCAGCAGAGAGCGTAACTGCGCATCGCGGTTCTGTTCCACGACAAAGCAGAATTCGTGCTCGTACAAAAACGCTTCCACGCTCTTATGAAACGGGAATCCGCAAACGCGCATGTAGTCGGCCATGATGTCGCGGCGTTCGAGCGTCTCTAGCGCTTCCTGCACGGCAGCATCGCAGCTTCCGATTGTGATAACCCCGAAACGAGCGCCCGCACGCCGCTCTATTTTCGGCAGGGGAACGTGGTTCGCCGCGGCTTTGTGCTTCTTCGCGAGCCGGTCGACCACTTGCTGATACTCGCTCGGCGTCTCGGTGTATCCGCCAAATTTGTTGTGTCCGGAGCCCCGCGTCACGTAAGCGCCCTTTTCGTGTATTCCCGGCAGCGTTCTGGGCGTGACGAAATTCTCGTCTTCATTGGAATAGCGGAAAAACTTCGACGTGCTTTCCAGGTCTTCGGCCGTCAAAACGCGTCCACGATCCGGCTGGTACGAGTCGTCCCAGGTCAGACGGGGCACTACCCAATCGTTCATCCCCAGGTCCAAATCGGACAGCATGATTACCGGAGTTTGAAAGCGTTCAGCGAGATCGAACGATTTGGCTGCAAATTCGAAACACTCGGCCGGGTTTGCGGGGAACAGCAGAATATGTTTCGTATCTCCGTGCGAAGCATATGCGCACTCGATCAGGTCGCCTTGCTGCGTACGGGTCGGCATACCCGTGGATGGTCCGACACGTTGCACATCGATTACGACCGCCGGAATCTCCGAGTAATACGCCAGTCCCAGAAGTTCGTTCATCAGCGAAATGCCCGGACCCGCCGTTGACGTAAAGGCGCGGGCGCCGTTCCAGCAGGCCCCAATGACCATTCCAATCGCCGCAAGTTCATCTTCCGCTTGCAGGATGAGGTAGTTATTTCGGCCGGTCTCCGGGTCGCGGCGGTATTTGGCACAAAACTGCCGGAAGGCGTCCATCACCGATGTCGCCGGCGTAATCGGGTACCATGCGGCTACCGTCGCGCCGGCATATAGGCACCCTAGCGCTGCCGCCGTATTGCCGTCGATCAGAATCTTGTCGCTATTGGCCTCCATCTTTTCCAGATAGAAGGGCAGAGGACACTCGAATTCCCGTTCGGCGTACTCATAGCCGATTCGCAGCGCCTGCCGGTTCGAATCGCGCAAAGCCTTCTTGCCGGAAAAGCGCTCGGCGAGCAGCTCTTCGATGATGGGCATATCGATCCGCAAAGCTGCAACCAGCGCTCCAGCATAAGCAATATTCTTCATCAGAATTCGCTCGCGCGGATCTTTAAAATGCTCATTACAAAGCTGCGCGAGCGGAACAGGCAGAAAGTTGATATCGTCCCGATAGAGCGACCGGTCTAGCGGCCAGCTCGAATCGTATATCACGTAGCCGCCCGGCCGCACTTCCCGGATATCCTGCGCGTAGGTCTGCGCATTCATCGCGACCATCAGGTCGTAATCCAGAGAGCGAGCCGTGTGGCCGCTTTTGTTCACTCGAATCTCGTACCAGGTCGGCAGCCCTTGAATATTCGAAGGGAATAAATTCTTGCCGGAAACCGGAATGCCCATGCGGAAGATGGCCTGCATCAGAAGGCCGTTAGCACTTGCCGATCCGGTACCGTTTACATTCGCCAGCTTGAGGGCGAAATCATTTACACTGTTACGCAACTGTTCGCGCATGCTTTCACGCCTGCATAGGGAATTAGAAGTTCAAACTTCTGCATGTCCCATGCCGCCGTGGGACAGCGCTCAGCGCATAAACCGCAGTGAACGCAAACATCCTCATCTTTCGCCATGATGCGTCCGGTATGGGGCAGTGCATCGGACACAAAGAGCGCCTGTTCCAGGTTGATCGCCGGGGCCGAAAGACGTGTACGTAAGTCCAGTTCGTCTCCATTCCGCGTGATAGTCAAACACTGCACCGGGCAGACGTCAACGCAGGCGTCGCACTCAATGCAGCGCGGCGCGCTAAACACCGTTTCTACATCGCAATTCAGGCAGCGTTCCACTTCACGCGCGGTTTGCTCGGCGGTAAAGCCAAGCTCGACCTCGACATTGAGCTGCTCAAAGCGCTCCACCAGCTCCACGTGCTTCATCTTCTGCCGCAGAACCGGGTTGTAGTCGTTGTGATAGCTCCATTCGCTGATCCCCATTTTCTGGCTGATCAGATTCATTCCATCCGCCGGACGTTCGGTGACGGGAATGCCTTCGCAGTAGTTATGGATTGAAATCGCGGCTTGATGACCATGTTCTACCGCCCAGATAATGTTCTTCGGCCCTAACGCGGCATCTCCGCCAAAGAATACTCCCGGGCGGCTCGATTCCATGGTTGCTGGATCCACCGCCGGCATACTCCATTCATCGAAGGCAATCCCCAAATCGCGTTCGATCCAGGGAAACGCGTTTTCCTGCCCGATCGCGAGTATCACGTCGTCCGCTGGAAAGAACACCGAATCCAGCACGCGAGAGCGCTTA
>DAISJE010000028.1:0-17155 GCA_036821665.1 Bryobacteraceae bacterium
GCAGCAGGGTGGTACGGGTGAAGCGGCGAAATCGCCTGCGACCGCCGGTGAACCGGAGAATAAGGAGTCTAGCGAGTAAGCCGCTCTTGGCTTATTAGGATTGAGAGCGCACATGGCCGCCTTTAAAGGTGCGGCTCCTATGCGCAACTGAAGAGGACACGCTATGTTGATGCCGAAGAAAGTAAAATTCCGGAAGCAGCAGCGGGGCCGCATGACGGGTAAAGCCTGGCGTGGTTCATCGCTCTCCTTCGGGGAATTCGGGTTGAAGTCAATGAGCTGCGGCTGGGTGACTAACCGGCAGATTGAAGCGGCGCGTATTGCGATGACACGCTTCATAAAACGCGGTGGAAAAGTTTGGATCCGCATATTTCCGGATAAGCCGATTACAAAGAAACCACCTGAAACCCGTATGGGAAAAGGCAAAGGAGCGCCGGAAGCGTGGGTGGCGGTGGTTAAGCCAGGCAAAGTTTTGTTTGAGATGGAAGGGGTTCCGCAAAAGGTGGCGGAAGAAGCGATGCGCCTTGCTGCGGCAAAGCTTTCGGTGCCGACTAAGTTTGTAGCCCGGAACCAGCCATCCGAGACTGCGAAGGCAGGTTAGGAAACCATATGAAAGCAGAGAAAATGCGCGGCATCGATGCCGCAGATCTGCAGCGGCAGGCGCAGGATTCGCAGGAGCAACTGTTTCGGCTTCGATTCCAGATGGGCATGGGCCAACTCGAGGGTCTGAAAAAATACCGCAACCTGAAGAAGGACCGCGCGCGAATGCTGACGGTGCTTCAGGAGAAGGCAGCGAACGGCGAAGTGGCCGTAGCGCCGGCGGCGAAGCAAGTGGCTAAAAAGAAAAAGAAGTAGCGAAGGCGGAACGAAACATGGCGGCAGAGGAAACGGCAAAGAAGACCGGTCATAAAAACGAGAAGATCGGCGAAGTGGTCTCGACAAAGATGGCGAAGACCATTGTGGTCGAAGTGACGCGGCGCTCGGCGCATCCGGTTTATAAGCGGATCGTCACCAAACGGAAGAAGTTCTATGCGCATGACGAGCAGCAATCGGCGAAGGTGGGTGACATGGTGCGCATCATTGAGTGCCGTCCGGTAAGCCGCTTGAAGCGCTGGGAACTGGGAGCGGTGATCCGGCGGGCAGTGCAGGTGGGAGTAGAGCATCCGGCGGTCGAAACGAGTGCCGATACGCGGATAAAGCAGACGGTAAAGAAGAAGTAGCGTTTGCGTAAGGGAAACGGTTAGGGAGAAACGTCATGATTGGCATGCGAACTATTCTGGAGGTCGCCGACAATAGCGGCGCGCGCAAGCTGCAGTGCATCTTGCCCCGCGGCGGCGATCTCGGATTGCGCGCAGGTTTGGGCGATGTGATTACGGCGAGCGTAAAGGAAGCCGCGCCGGATTCCAACATTAAGAAAGGCAAAGTCGTGCGCTGCGTGGTGGTGCGGATGCGCAAAGAGACGCGCCGGAAGGACGGCACTTATATCCGCTTCGATTCGAATGCGGCGGTGCTGATTAATGAGGTTGGCGAACCGGTAGGAACGCGCGTCTTCGGTCCGGTAGCGCGCGAGTTGCGCGATAAGCGCTTCATGAAGATCGTTTCTTTAGCACCGGAGGTAATTTAGGATGCCGAGAATTGCGTATAAACGCCGGCAAGAGCGCGGCGAGCGAAGGCCGGTGCGGATCAAAATCAAGAAAGACGATTTGGTTCGGATCATTGCCGGTCGCGATAAAGGGAAAACAGGCAAGGTGCTCGAAGTGGATCGCTTCAGCCGCAAGATCACAGTGGAAGGCGTCATGATTGTGAAGCGCCACACTCGTCCCAATCCCTCTAAACAGATCAAGGGCGGGATCGCGGATAAGCCGATGCCGATCGATATCTCAAACGTCATGATTCTCACGGCTGGTGGAATTCCGACGCGTATCGGTTACAAGATCGAGAGTATGGGCGGGAAACTCCGTCGTACTCGCGTGGCTCGTAAAGGCGGCGAAACGCTCGATAGAAAATAGCTTTCAACGATCAGCTAACAGCGATCAGTTGCTTTGATTCGAAACTGATTGGCGACGGCTGAACGCTTCAGAATTTGAGGCCGTTTGGAACCGGCCAGAGGATCGACTGGAAATGGCAAAAGATACAGAAAAGAAAGCGGGAGCCGGCGAAAAGAAGCCGCAGACGGCGAAACCAGCCGGCGAAAAAAAGCCTCGCGCGGCTAAGTCCGGTGGAGCGCCGGAAACAGCGGCTCTGCCGAAGGACGCTGCGCCTAAGGCGCAGAGCGGGGGCAAGGCCCGGTTACGCGAGCATTACAGCAAAAATGTTGCGACGGCGCTGACCAAGGAATTCAGCTATAAGAACCGCATGGCAGTTCCCAAGATCGAGAAGGTTTCCATCAATATCGGCCTCGGCGAAGCCACCGGAAACAGCAAGCTGATGGATAACGCGGTCAACGAACTGGCCGCTATTGCCGGTCAGAAGCCGGTCGTGACGAAGGCGAAGAAATCAATTGCGGCGTTCAAACTCCGTGAAGGCATGTCGATCGGGTGCATGGTGACGCTGCGTGGCGACCGGATGTACGAATTTCTGGATCGTCTGATGAATGTGGCTCTGCCGCGCGTTCGCGATTTTCGCGGCGTGTCTCCGAAATCGTTCGACGGTCGCGGCAATTACACGCTCGGCTTAAAAGATCAGTTGATTTTTCCCGAGATCGATTACAACAAGGTGGACAAAGTGAAAGGTATGAACATTTCGATCACCACCACCGCAAAGACGGATGCGGAAGGCCTGTCGCTTTTGCGCCATATGGGCATGCCGTTCCGCCAATAGAAAAGGATTCATGGCAACCACTGCGAAGATCGCTAAAGAACAAAAATCGCCGAAGTTTAAGGTGCGGCTGCGGAATCGTTGCAAAAACTGCGGCCGGCCGCGCGGATTTCTGCGCAAGTTTTCGCTGTGCCGCATTTGCTTCCGAAAGTTTGCGTTGGCGGGCGAAATCCCCGGCGTAACGAAAGCAAGCTGGTGAGGCGCGCGAACCGCGCAGCTATCAGCTGTCAGCCCTCGCTTATGAAGCTGATTGCTGATATCTGAATGCTGATGGCTAAACGCTGATAGCTGATAGCTAATTGTTGATGGCTTTAAACAATGTAAGGTGCTGAGAAAGGTAATTAAATGACAGCAGACCCCATTGCCGATATGCTGACTCGGGTACGGAACGCGCTGATCGCGCGTCACCCGAAAGTAGATGTTCCTGCATCGAGGCTGAAAAACGAGCTGGCCCGCATTCTGAAAGAAGAAGGCTACATCCTCAATTACAAGCTGACGGAAGAAGGCCCGAAAAAATTTATTCGCTTGTACTTGAAGTACACACCCGCCAACCTTCCGGTGATTTCGCGAATCGAGCGTGTTTCGCGCCCCGGTTGCCGTGTGTATGTGGGAAGCAAAGACATTCCGCGCATTTTGGGCGGGTTGGGAATCAATATTCTGACGACGCCGAAGGGTGTGATGACGGGCTCAGCGGCCCGCAAGGAAGGCGTAGGCGGAGAAGTGCTCTGCCAGATCTGGTAAACGACCATGTCAAGAGTAGGAAAAAAGCCCATCCCCTTGCCGAAAGGGGTCAAAATAAACATTGGCGAAGAGCTTCTGGTCGAGGGGCCGAAGGGCAAGCTGACCGTTCCGATTCCGGCAGGTATACGTCTCGCGCAGAAAGACGATCATCTTGAGCTGACGCGCGACGGTGACAATTTTGCCGCGCTGCACGGCTTGACGCGCGCCCTTGCGGCGAATGCAGTGCAAGGTGTCTCTACCGGGTTTACACGCGAACTGGATGTCGTCGGCACCGGCTACCGAGCCGATGTAAAGGGCAAAGTCGCAACGTTTACTTTAGGCTATTCGCACCCGATCGAACTTTTATTGCCGCCGGGCGTGGACATGAAAGTCGATAAACAGACACATCTCGTTGTGACCGGGTTTGACCGGCAGGTGGTAGGACAAGTTGCAGCGCAGATTAGGGCCCTGCGGCCGCCTGATCCGTATAAGAACAAAGGCGTCCGCTACACCGGTGAAGTATTACGCAAGAAGGCCGGAAAGACAGGAGCGGGAGGTAAGTAATGGCTCAGGAATCGAGAAACAATATCCGGCTCCGCATTCATAAGCGGATCCGAGCACGGGTCTCCGGCACGCCGGAGCGGCCGCGCTTAGCAGTCTTTCGCAGCGTCAATCATATTTACGGGCAGTTGATCGACGATCAACAGGGGCACACGCTGGTGGCCGCGAGCTCTATTGAAAAGGACTTGCGTGGTAAGGGCGGCAACATCGAAGGAGCGAAGCTGATTGGAAAGACCATCGCCCAGCGTGCCAAGGACAAGGGGATTACGAGAGTGGTTTTTGACCGGGGCGGGTACTTGTATCACGGCAGGGTGAAAGCGCTCGCCGACGCCGCCCGTGAAGCGGGATTGGAGTTTTAATCGATGCCATTTATTACACCGGCCAAGCGTGTTGAGACGCAGAACCTGAACTTGAAGGAACAGGTGGTCAGTATCAACCGCGTGACCAAAGTTGTCAAGGGCGGTAAAAATATGAGCTTTTCGGCGCTGGTTGTGGTGGGCGACCCAGGCGCGAAAGTAGTGGGATACGGCACGGGCAAGGCCAAGGAAGTGCCTTCCGCTATCAAAAAAGGCATCGAGGCGGCGAAGAAAAACCTTCGTAAAGTAAATGTGCTCGAGACCACCATCCGTCATCCTGTTTTGGGGCGATTCGGAAGCGGCCTTGTGTTGTTGAAGCCCGCTCCGGAAGGTACGGGTGTGATCGCCGGAGGTCCGGTACGCGCGGTCATCCAGGCAGTAGGCATTCCGAATGTGCTTACCAAATCGATCGGGTCACATAACGCGCATAATGTGGTAAAGGCAACGATTGACGCACTGGAGCAACTTTGCGATAAGAGCGCAGTTGCCGACATGCGGGGACTTCCCATCGAGAAGCTTTAGAAAGCGACACAGATTAGAGGCAGAGGCAAATGGCCGAAGGAAAGATAAAAATCAAGTTGGTACGCAGCCCCATCTGCACGCCGCAGAAGCACAAAAATATCGTGAAGTCTCTGGGGCTGCACAAAATCAATCGCGTGGTAGAGCGGCCGGACACCCCCGGATTTCGGGGCATGGTAGCGAAAGTGCCGCATCTGCTTGAGATCGTCAAGGAATAGCGCGGCGGGAGCCAGATCATGAATTTGAGTAATTTGCGGCCTCCAAAAGGTCAACGACACAAAAAACAGCGCATTGGGCAAGGCATGGGAAGCGGCCGCGGTAAGTATTCGGGCCGTGGTGCAAAGGGCGCCAAGTCGATCTCCGGTTACAGCAAGATGCGCGGATTCGAAGGCGGCCAGATGCCGCTGCACCGGCGCTTGCCGAAGCGGGGCTTCAAGAATATTTTTCACAAAGAATACGCCATTATCAATGTCGGAGTCTTGGAGAAGCTGGAGGGCGACTCCTTCACGCCCGAATCGTTAGTCACGAGCGGCGTGATTAAGAAACTGCATGCCGGGCTCAAGGTGCTTGGCAACGGTGAATTGACGCGCAAAATTACGGTACAAGCTCACGTATACTCAAAATCAGCCCTCGATAAAATCCAAAAGCTCGGCGGTACCGCGGGCGTATTAGCTAAAGCCAACAGTCCATCGGAAGCGAAGCAGGAGTAAGCGGGCGCTGCAAGCCGCGGAGTGCGCGGATTAAGAGAAGATGATCACCAAGTTTTTTGAAGCCCTTGCCAACGTCTTCCGGATTCCGGATCTCCGGAAGCGCGTGCTGTTCACGTTGGCCTTGCTGGCCGTATATCGAATCGGAGCCTGGATCCCTACGCCAGGTATCGATACCATCCGTTTCCAAGAGTTCTTTACTCGCAATGCGGCTGGCGGGTTTCTAGGCTATTTTGACCTGTTCAGCGGCGGCATGCTGCGGCGCATGACAATTTTTGCGCTCGGCATTACGCCGTATATTACGGCATCCATCATTCTGCAGTTATTAACCGTGGTGATTCCCACGCTCGACAAATTGCAGAAAGAGGGTGAGCTGGGCCGCCGGAAAATTACGCAGTGGACACGGTATTTAACGGTTGCCCTAGCAATCATTCAGTCGTTCGGTATTGCGTTTGCGCTACAGAACTCGGACGGTAACTTCGTTATTTCTCCGGGTTTTACCTTTCTGTTCATGACGATCTTGACCTTCACAGCAGGATCGGCATTTATCATGTGGCTGGGCGAACAAATTACCGACCGCGGAATCGGCAACGGCATGTCGCTGATCATCTTTGTCGGTATTATTGTCGGCCTGCCGAGTGCCATTCAGAGTATTTACGTAAATACGTTTGTTACGCATCAGTGGCCCGTGCTGCAGATGGTCGTGATTCTGGCGATCATGGTGGCGGTAGTCGCCTTTATCGTCCTGGTGGAGCGCGGCGAACGCCGGATTCCGGTTCAGTATGCCAAGCGCGTGATCGGAAGGCGCATGATGGGCGGGCAGTCCACCCATTTACCGCTCAAAGTGAATGCGGGCGGCGTGATTCCGATCATTTTCGCTTCGTCGCTGCTGGCTTTACCGCAGACCGCCCTGCAATTTCCGGTTGTCAAAGGCAGCCCCTGGTTGAGTAACATGCTGGGTGCGCTGGCCGGTTCGTCGCCCGTATACTATCTGGCCTTCATCGTCCTGATCGTCTTTTTCTGCTTCTTCTACGTTTCCATCATTTTCAATCCGAACGAAGCGGCAGATAACATGCGCAAGTACGGCGGTTTCATTCCGGGCATCCGTCCCGGTAAGAACACAGCCGACTACATGGACAAGATCCTTTCGAAGATTACGGTGGTTGGCGGATTGTATCTGGCGCTGCTGTCCATCATTCCCCAGATCATGATTCAGGGAATCAAGCTCCAGCGGCTTCCCGCTGTCGGGAATTTCATCGACGCGCACTTTCCGCGCTGGCTGCTGGACGGCCTGGGCGTGAATTTCTATTTTGGCGGGACATCGCTGCTCATTGTGGTAGGCGTGGCGATGGATACTGTAAACCAGATCGAGGCGCAGTTGATCATGCGCCATTATGAAGGGTTCACGCCGCGTTCGGGACGTATTCGCGGACGGCGGAGCACTACCGTCTAAAGCGCTTGCCAGCGGAAAAGCCAAATGCGTTAGCTCCCGCCGTTATCCTGTTCGGATCGCCGGGATCGGGGAAAGGTACTCAAGCAAAGCTGCTGCGCCGCTGCGTGACCGGTCCACATATTTCCACAGGTGATATGTTACGTACACACATCGGTACGGGGGACGAGATCGGCGCACGGGCGGAGACGTTGATTCGCGCGGGTAAGTTGGTGCCGGATGAAGTGGTGAACCAGCTTGTGGAGCGCAGGCTGAAAGACCGCGATTGCGACTCGGGGGTAATTCTCGACGGATATCCACGGACGCTGAACCAGGCCGGCGTTCTGCTTAACATGTTGGGACGACACGCATTACGTCCGGCCGTGGTACACTTGGTAGTTGACTACGATCGGATTGTAGCCCGCCTGAGTGGTCGCCGGCAGTGCCCCGTTTGTGGAACCCTTTACAGTTTGAAGACGAATCCGCCTCGGATTGCCGGAATCTGCGACCTGGATGGGGCGACACTGGTGACCCGCGAGGATGACCGCGAATCGGTAATTCGGGAGCGGCTGCATGAATACGATGTACAGACGGTGCCGATATTGAACTATTTTCGCGGAGCAGGGGTGCCGATGCTCGAAATTGGCGGCGCGGGGGCAACTCCGGAACAGATCGTCGAACGAATCTGCGATGCGCTCGCCAGTTCAGGGCTGATTTCGGAACGATCGCTAGCGGAAAGTCCGGCTGAGGCGAACCCGGTATCCGAAACGAGTGCGACGTAGTGATTGTGCGAAGAAGCTCCGTAGAATTGGATAAGTTGCGCCGGAGTGGCTTGCTGGTCTACCAAATCCTTCAGGATTTGAAGCCGATGGTGATGGAAGGAGTCACGACGCGCGATCTGGAGATGGCCGCGGAGAAGATGATTGCGGACGCAGGCGCGAAGCCGGCTTTCAAAGGCTACTATTCGCAAGCGTCCGGAACGAAGTATCCGTTCGTATTGTGCACGTCGGTAAATGAAGAAGTCGTACACGGAATGCCGTCGGCCAAGGTTAAATTGAAGCGCGGCGATATTGTTTCAATTGATACGGGCGTGCAACTGGAGGGCTATTTTGGCGACTCGGCCGTGACGGTGCCGATCGGCGAGGTAAACGACTCCGTAAAGCGTCTGTTGAAGGTGACGGAAGAGAGTTTGGAACTGGCAATTGAGCGGGTTCGGGCAGGGAATCGTCTGTTCGATATCTGCGGAACGGTTGAGAAGCACGTAACTTCAAATGGTTTCTCGATTGTCCGGGAGTTCGTCGGGCACGGTATCGGAACCTCGCTCCACGAGGAGCCGCAGATTCCGAATTATGTCGACCGGCGCGGCGAAAATCCGCGGCTAAAGCCGGGAATGGTTCTGGCGATTGAACCGATGGTGAACGCCGGTAAACCCGAAACGAAGGTGTTATCGGACAAGTGGACAGCAGTAACGAAGGACCGGTCTTACTCGGCACATTTTGAACATATGGTGGCAGTGACCGAGAATGGACCCTGGGTGTTGACACGGCCCTAGGCAGAGCGGGATAAACAACGATATCGATTTGGCGAAGGAAAAACGACGATGAAAGTTCAAGCGTCCGTAAAAAAACTCTGTGACAAGTGCAAGATCATTCACCGCCATGGCGTGGTGCGGGTGATCTGCACGAATCCCAAGCATAAGCAGCGGCAAGGCTAAAGGAAGCGGAATTGTATGGCGCGTATCGCAGGTATTGATTTACCAGTCAGAAAGCGGGCAGTCATTGGGCTGACCTACATTTACGGTATCGGGCGAACCCGTTCGCTATCGCTGCTCCATCGGGCTAACGTCGATCCGGAGAAGAAGGTCGGCGATCTCTCCGAAGAGGAAGTGAACCATCTTCGAAACTTGATCGAAGGCGAGGGCGCAATCGAAGGCGATCTTCGTAAAGAAGTTTCGATGAACATCAAGCGGCTGATGGAAATGGGATCGTATCGCGGTCTCCGTCATCGCCGCGGCTTGCCGGCGCGCGGCCAGCGGACGCATACAAACGCGCGAACTCGCAAGGGCCCGCGCAAGGGCACCATCGCGAATAAGAAGAAAGCGACGTCAAAGACATAATGGCGAAGGCACCTGCTAAGACAGCAAAGAAGAAGTCGTTTAAAAAGAAGGAAAAGAAGAACGTTCCTTATGGAACGGTGCACATTCAGGCATCGTTTAATAACACAATTGTGACGTTCACCGACCCGCTAGGAAATGTGCTGGCGTGGTCCAGTTCCGGTTCGTTGGGATTCCGCGGCTCGCGTAAGGGGACGCCCTTTGCCGCGCAACAGGCTTCTCTAACCGCTGCCAACAAAGCGAAAGATGCAGGGCTGCGCGCGGTGGAAGTGCGAGTCGCAGGACCAGGATCCGGCCGTGAATCGGCAGTTCGAGCGCTGGCGACAGCAGGGATTGAAGTTCGAACCATAAAGGACGTAACGCCGATTCCGCACAACGGCTGCCGGCCGCCAAAGAAGCGGCGAGTTTAACGAGCAATCAGCGGTCAGCGTTAAGGATTTTTGACTGAAAGCTGATGGCTGATAGCTGACAGCTTTTTAGCGGGATGAAGGCCTTTGCCGGCTGTAAACCGCACCTGACCCGAAAAGGGTAACCAGCGCGGCATGAAGCGCGCATTTTGGAGGTTATTTAATTGGCACGTTATAGTGGCCCGGTTTGCCGGCTTTGCCGGCGCGAGGGCATGAAATTGTTTCTGAAGGGCGAGCGCTGTCACACCGAGAAGTGCGCGATTGAGAAGCGGAACTTTGCTCCGGGCCAGCACGGCAAGGACAAGAAGGCAAAAGTTGTGGGTTATGGCCTTCAGCTTCGCGAAAAGCAGAAAGCCCGTCGCTACTATCGCATTCTCGAGGGTCAGTTCCGGAACCTTTATGAGAAGGTAGTGAATCAAAAAGGTATCACCGGCGAGTTGATGCTTTCCACGTTGGAACGGCGGCTGGACAACGTCGTTTACCGCATGGGGATTGCCACCAGCCGGGCCCAGGGCCGTCAGCTTGTGCGGCATGGACATCTCACCGTGAACGGCCGAAAAGTGAATATTCCTTCCTTTCACGTCAAACCCGGAGACGTGGTTGAAGTGCGAGAATCGAGCCGTCAGAACACAAGTATTTTGTCCGCTCGGGACGCTACTGCCCATGCGCCGAGCCCATCCTGGCTCGAAGTTGACCGCGATGCGCTTAAAGCGAAGGTCCTGCAGCATCCCAAGCGTGAAGAGTTAGTACAGATACAACTAAACGAGCAGCTGATCGTCGAGCTGTACTCGAAATAGCATCCACCAAAACCGACGAACTGAGGATTGAAAGAAAGATATGTTCAAAGGATTCCAGAAGCCCAAGCGTTTAGTCGCTAATACCGAAACTCTTACCGAGCGTTTCGGCCAATTCTCGGCACAGCCGTTCGAGCGTGGATTCGGATCCACGATCGGAACCGGTCTGCGCCGGGTACTGCTGAGCTCCATCGAAGGCGCTGCCATTACGGGTGTGCGCATCGAAGGCGTATCGCATGAGTTCAGCCCCATTCCGGGTGTTGTCGAGGATGCCACCGACATCATTCTCAATCTGAAGCAAGTGCCATTTAAGATGGCGGGCGAGGGCACGCACATCGTACGGCTTCACGTGGAGGCTCCGGGTGAGGTGATGAGCAGCCAGATCGAAACCGATGCGGATATCGAAGTGCTCGATCGCAACCTTCACATTGCAACGGTGGGCGAGGGCGGGAAACTCGATATAGAAATGCGCATCAAGAGCGGGCGTGGATATGTTTCCGCCGACCGCAACTATGACGAGGATCTGCCTATCGGCTACATTCCGATCGATTCGGTTCATTCGCCGGTTCGCAAGGTGAACTACACCGTGGAAGCGGCTCGTCTCGGTCAGAACACGGATTATGACAAGCTGACGATTGAAGTTTGGACGAACGGCGCGATTTCACCGCAGGACGCGGTGGGTCAGGCAGCCAAGCTGTTGAAGGATCACATGACGATCTTCATCAACTTCGAGGAAATGCCCGAGGTTGCGGAAGAGCCGGCCGAACGCGCGATCAACCAGATGAACGAAGTGCTGAATCGTTCGGTCGAAGAACTGGAACTGAGCGTGCGCTCCTACAACTGCCTGAAAAACGCGAACATTCAGACGATCGGCGACCTGGTTCAGAAAACCGAATCCGAAATGCTTCGCACGAAGAATTTCGGCCGCAAGTCACTCAACGAAATTAAGGAGATTCTCGCGGGTCTCGGCCTTTCCTTCGGGATGAAGTTCGATTCGCAGGGACGCCTGATCGGCGGTGCGCCGGCTCCTGTGTCTTCGGATTTCATGCACGATAACTACGCGGGATTAGAGGAATAGCCAATGCGGCACGGCAAAGCGGGAGTTAAACTCAAGCGCGATATTAGCGCCAGGCGGGCGCTGCTGCGCGGTTTGGTCACAAACGTCATCGAAGAAGAGCGTATTACGACCACGGTACCCAAGGCGAAGGCCGCGCGACCCCTGGTCGATAAGATGATCACGCTCGCTAAAGAGGACAACCTGCATGCGCGTCGCCAGGCCTCGGCATTTCTCATGACAAAGGCTTCTGTCGAGAAGCTGTTTGAGAAGCTTGGGCCGCGCTTCAACCAGCGCAACGGCGGCTACACGAGGATCGTAAAGCTCGGCTGGCGCAAAGGCGACGGTGCCGAGACGGCGAAATTAGAACTCGTCGGATCGGAACTAGTCAAGCGCGCGGCGGACCGCGCGGCACGTCGCGAAGAACGTCTAAAAGCTATTCGCGAAGGCTCCGAAGGCGAAGAGAAAAAGTAGGGGTCGGGCATGCCCGACCCGCCTCGCGCGTGGCGCACGCCTTCAGCGTGCCGTGCCGGACTTCAGTTCGGCATAATGGCCCAGCACTCCTCGGCACGCCCGTCTGCATTCTACGGTTTCGCCGCCCAATACGCTCGATGGCCGATATAATCCGGGTCCGGCAGATTCCCAAGAATTGTCCGCCGCAGCTTCAGAATGTCAAGCGCGCCCTGCTCGCGGTAGAGGATCTTTCCATCTTGCGAGATCAAGACCGTATAAGGCACACCGCCTTGCCATTGAGGATCGAACGCCTCTTCCATGGCGTCCGTATCTGTCGATCCAAAAAGCAAATTCCTGCTCGAAGCGTGGAGTTGCTCCAGCCTTTTGAGAACGCCCGCTTTTTCGTCGGGCATATTCGCCGAGACCGTTACCATGTCGAAATCGCGTAAGCGATACATGCGCCACGTGGTCTCCAGATCCGGCAATTCATGCACGCAGGGGCCGCACCAGGTCGCCCAGAAATTAACCAGCAGCACCTTGCCGGTCGGATTCGCGCGCAGTTTTTTGAGATCTTCGGCAGATGCTGTCTGAACTGCCACGGGTTCCGCCTGAATCTTCTTCAACTCCTCCAGACGGTCGGATTCCTTCGACATCCATTTCGTCGAACAGCCGAATACGCGGGTGTGTGTGACCGCTACCGGCTTACCGGCCAGCAAGGCGTCTATTGCATTCCGTGCGTCCTGTGTCTTCACCAGCGATTCGCGCTGGCTGTTATCCACGCGGCCTTCATAGCGCAGCTTTCTGTCCTGATCGAAGATGAAAACGTGCGGCGTGGCTTGCGGCCCATAGGCCCGCGATACCGATTGCGTCTCGCCGTCATACAGGTACGGAAAGTTGAAGTGGCGGTATTCCGCGCGGATCTTCATCTCGTCCAGACTGTCGCTGACGTCCGTGTAACCCAACTCATCGAGCCGTATGGCCCTGGCGTTGTTCGGCTCGATCGCCACAAGCGCGACGCCTTTGTCGCGATAGTCCGAAGCCAGCTTTTTGATGCGGCTTTCATAAAGCTGCGCCGTTGGACAGTGATTACACGTAAAAACGATAACGAGTATTTTGCTTGCGGAATAATCACTCAGCTTGTGAATCTTTCCATCGATACCCGGAAGCGAAAAATCGGGCGCTTGTGAGCCGATGGGGAGTATCGGATGCGGTTCATCGGCGAACACCGCAGCAGCGAAAAGAAGTAGAACGAGAAAACGCCTCATCGAGGCCCTCCACGCACGCTATTGTATCGAGCGCCTGCAAACCAACCCCAGCCGCTCCTGCCTGTTAGCATAAGCGTCGAATGCGGCTTTATTTATTTCTCCTGTTCGGTGCTGTGTTGTCGGCACAGGGGACCACCTATTATGTCGACGCGGCCGCCGGTCGAGATACCAATCCGGGAACATCGACCAGTGCTCCTTGGAGGAGCCTCGAAAGAGTGAACCAGACCGTGTTTCGCCCCGGTGATCGCGTGTTGTTCCGTGCCGGGCAATCGTGGAAAGGGCAACTGGTCCCGCAGGAATCGCGGCGCGGCAAAGGAATCCTCATCATCGACCGTTTTGGCGAGGGTTCAAAACCAAAAATCGACGGCGCAGGTCAGGTCGAAGATGTAGTCCGCCTGTACAACATCCAAAACATCGAGGTCCGGAATCTCGAAATTACGAATCACGGCGCGCAACCGGCAGTTCGCCGCGGTGTCCACATCTTCCTCGATAACTTCGGCACCGCGAAACACATCGTCATCTCCGGTCTATACATCCACGACGTAAATGGTGTGAACGGAAGCGGCGATCATTCGAAGGATAACGGTGGCATCATTTTCCGAACCAACGGCAACAGGATCCGCAGCCGCTTTGACGGCCTGATCATAGAACGCAATATCATCCGTACTGTCGATCGCTCCGGTATTGCCGCGCAGAGTTACCATGCTATGCGGACTCGCTGGTTCCCAAGCCTTCATGTCATCATTCGAGACAATTTTGTCGATGACATCGGCGGCGACGGGATTGTGCCATGGGCCACAAAAAGAGCGCTCATTGAGCACAACATCGTGCGCGATTGTAACCGGCGCGCCGGAAGCTATAACGCCGGGATCTGGCCTTGGAGCACGGACGATTCGCTATTTCAGTTGAACGAAGCGTCGTTCACGCGAACCACCCTGGACGGCGAAGGATTTGATTCAGACTACAACTCGCGGAACACCCGTTTCCAATACAACTACAGTCACGATAACGAGGGCGGGTTCATGCTGATCTGCACGCCTGTGCAGCGCAACACGCGCGAAAACATCGGTAATACCGGGACCGCTATTCGCTACAACATCAGCCGCAATGATCATACGCGGGGTTTCCACTTAAGCGGCGCGGAGCACACAACGGTCGACCACAATGTGATCTACGTCGGCCCGCACATCGATATGCAGATGCTGGCCGTTACCAACTGGAATGGCTGGGGGCGCGACGCCTTGTTCCGCAACAATACTTTTTGGGTGTTAGGCACGGCGCGCTACGGCCATGAAGTGAAACGCAATCGCGACGGAACCTATGAACTGGCGCCGGGTTGGGGACCGGCTCAGGGGATCGTTTTTTATGGCAATCGTTATATCGGACGGAATATAGACAGGCCTTCCGATTCCAAGGCCGTTGTAGAGAAGTCGGCTCCCGAACCAAACCTGAATTGGAACGGCCCTTCGTTCGATCCCGTCGATGTCGATCGTTTCGATTCATTTCTCGCCGCGCACCGCAAGTGGATAATTCATCTTTTCGAACAACAGTTCGGCGAACCTGTAAAACTCGGCCGCTAACCAGACCCGAATTCTTTGTAGTGGCGAGGCATGCCTCGCCTGACCGAAACAGGCCGTCGAATTCCGCTTCTCGTACTACATCCAACGATGGAGTCCATTCCACTCCATTCGATTGAAGACAAACAACGCGTTTTCCTTTACTCTGCTGAAAACGCTTCATGTCTACTGTATTCAGGCAGATCCTGGTTGGTCTGCAAACGGCACTCTTCTGCGCTTCGATTGCGCTATGTCAGGACCCAACCGGGGTTGTAGAAGGTCAGGTAGCCGATCCCTCCGGGGCCATTGTTCCCAACGCATCGGTTACGATTACAAACGTCGCTACCGCCTTTGCTGCCACTCAACGAACGTCCGCAATAGGCCGGTTCCGGTTTTCTTATTTGCCGGTCGGCGCCTATAACTTGCACGTGTCCGCAAAGGGCTTCTCCGGTTACGATGCAAACGATATTCGCGTTGACGTAAACCGGGTGGTGAATCTGCCGATCAACCTGACGCTTGCCGGCAGCAAGGATACCGTAACGATTAGCGCGGTTGCGGCAACAGTAGATGTCAGCTCAACGCTTGGTAATGTGGTCACATCGCATGAGGCCCTGGATCTTCCCCTAAATGGGCGAAATCTGACGCAATTGGGCCTTTTGCAGCCCGGCGTCGCGCCGCTGACCTTTGGGCTGTTACAGGCGGGAGGTATCGCGCGCGCGAATCAGGCGTATGCCGTGAACGGTCAACCTCCAGAGAGCAACAACTACTTGCTGGATGGGGTGTCGAACGTGGATAGCGTGAATGGCGGCTTTGCGCTTCGTACTCCGCCGGATGCCGTATCGGAATTTCGCATTCTTACTTCGAATGCGCCGCCCGAATATGGTGAAACGAGCGGCGCAACGACAAGTGTCGTCACCCGGTCAGGCACAAACGCCTTCCATGGCGATCTCTATGATTTCCTGCGAAACAACGCTTTTGACGCGCGCAATTTCTTTGCGGCGTCTACCGAGCCACTACACCAAAATCAATTTGGCGCGACATTCGGTGGCCCCATCCGCCATGACAAAGATTTCTTTTTTACGTACTATGAGGGTCAGCGCGATACCCAAGGTGAAACGCGGACTGCGATCGTGCCGACCGCGGCAGAACGCCAGGGTGATTTCTCCGGTCTGACAGACGGCAGCGGCAATCCGAAACCGCTGATCAACGAATTCACCGGGCAGCCGTTCAGCTATAACGGCACATCAGGTCGCATCCCACCGTTTATCTTGAACCCCATTGCGCTGAAGGCGGAATCGCTGATTCCATTGCCGAATATCGGCCCCTCGCTCTATTCGTCAACGCAGCTCTTAACGAATAACTACGATCAGGGCGGCTTCCGGCTGGACCATTACTTCGGGAATGGCGACCAGATCTTTGCGCGCTATGCGACGTCGTCCGTTCATGAGCTGGACCCATTACCGATCAATGGCTCCGGCGTGCCTGGCTTTCCCGTAACGAACGACATTACCACGAATTCAGCGACCATTTCGTATGTGCATCTATTCCGGCCTTCATTGGTGCAGACGGCGCGGGTAGCCTTCTTTCGAAACGTTTTTCTGGAAGGAGCGGCGACAAATCACACACCGGCAAGCGATCTGGGTTTCACATATCAGCCGACACTCCCATCGGCGCTTGGAATACCGTACTTAATTATCAGTGGCTATGCGGATGTCGGAAATCCCATCACCGGTCCGCAGAATACATATCAGAACGATTATCAGGGAAGCTACTCCCTCGCCTGGATGCGGGGTGCCCACAACCTGAAGTTCGGGGCAGATATAGATCGCCAACAGATCAATGTCCTGCTGGGCATTGCGACGAACGGCTTTTTCGTGTTCGCGCCGTTCCCGGCAAACGATTCGTTTGCGAGTTTTCTTTTGGGTCAGCCGGTGCAATTCTTCCAGGGCGGGGGCGATTTCAATCGTGGCTTGCGCAAGTGGATCGCGGCCGGATACGCGCAGGACGAATGGCGCATAAATTCGCGCCTGACCGTCACGTATGGATTGCGATATGAAGTCAACACGCCCTACACCGAAATTCGCAATCGCCTGAATGCATGGGCGCCCAGCAGGCAATCGACTATAGATGCGAGCGCGCCCGCGGGGATTCTTTTCCCAGGCGATTCAGGCGTTCCGGCAGGGATTGCGCCGGTGGATTATCACGAATTTATGCCACGTATCGGCATGGCATGGGACCCGACCGGCAATGCGAAAACGACCATTCGAGCAGGCTACGGCATCTTCTACGATGGATATACAAATGGAACGGGTGGCCCCATACAGGCGGCTGTTAGTGCCTTGCCTTGGACCGAGGCGTACCAACTGCCCGGTCCGGGTAAGATCTTTGCGGACCCCTATAACGGCAG
>DAISJE010000029.1:0-17057 GCA_036821665.1 Bryobacteraceae bacterium
GCTACGAAGGCGGCGGCGCTTTTCACAATAACGGCGCGGTCTTCCACCTCGATGACCCAAAGATCCGGATCAAAACGTTGGGCGGTTTAGTCCGGTTAAAATTGCTGAGGCGCGAGCTCTTCTCTGCGCTCAATCTCCTGCTCCTTATACTGCAATTGATATAGCTTCCAGTAGATGCCGCGCCGGGCCAGAAGCTCCTGATGCGTGCCCATCTCACGCAGTTGTGCCTTGTGCATCACAATAATACGATCGGCGCGTTGGATGGTAGAGAGCCTGTGGGCGATGACCAAAGAAGTTCGGTTGGAGACCAGACGACTTAATGCCTCCCGGACCCGCAGCTCAGTTTCCGTGTCCACGCTCGATGTTGCTTCATCCAAAATGAGGATGCGCGGATCATGGGCGAGCGCGCGTGCAAAGCTGATGAGCTGTTTCTGCCCTGTTGAGAAGCCGTTTCCGCGCTCTCGTACGGCTGTATCGAAGCGCTCCGGCAGTTCGTCAATGAAATCGAGCAAATTTACCTGTTCTGCTGCCTGCTGCACGATTTCCGGCGTAATAGAAGCGGTGCCTAGCCGGATGTTGGTCTCAACCGTTCCGGTAAAAAGATAAGGGTCCTGCAGCACCACCCCGAAATTCCTCCGAAGCTCTATTACGTCGAATGAACGAACGTCGATGCCGCCGATACGAATAGAGCCGCGCTGGACATCGTAAAACCGCAGCAAAAGACTGATCAGCGTCGTTTTTCCCGCCCCAGTGTGTCCAACCACTGCGATCGTCTCGCCAGCCTCTATCCGAAAGTTAACATCGCGCAACACCCAATCCTCATCGTTATACGCGAACCAAACATGGTCGAACTCGATGTCTAACGGGCGCTCGGGAAACGGCAGTGCTTCGCGGGGCGATGTAATCGTCGGCTGCGTATCCAGTAATTTGAAAATGCGTTCTGATGCGGCCATCGCGCCCTGCAGAATGTTGTACTTCTCGCTCAGATCTTGAATCGGTCTGAAGAATCGCAATCCGTATTGAAAAAATGCGACCAGGATCCCCAACGTCAGGGCGCCTTGCCGGATACGCAGGCCGCCATATGCCAGTAGCGCAGCCAGCGCCAACATTCCCAAAAACTCTACCACCGGATAGAACCAGCCGTACGCCGTTATTGCATCTTTGAACGCAAGCATGTGATCGCGATTAATCTTGTCGAATTCTCGCTTGCTTCGCTCTTCGCGATTAAAAAGTTGCAACACCGCTATACCGGCTACGTGTTCCTGTAGATAAGCGTTGATCCGTGCAATCGCAACTCGAATGCGGCGGTAGCTTTGCGACGCCTTCCGTCTGAACTGAATCGTGACCAGCACGACGAACGGCATCACTGCAAACATCAGTCCTGTCATGCCCGGACTCAGCCGTGCCATCGCGATCGCTACGAACGACAACATTAAAAGATCGCCGAGAATCATGACCAGTCCCGAGGCGAACAGGTCATTGAGCACGTCCACGTCGGTTGTTACACGTGTTACCATGCGGCCCACCGGGTTCTTGTCGTAATATGCGATATCGAGTGATTGAAGGTGCGCCATCAACTGCCGGCGCAGATCGAACATTGCCTTCTGGCCGGTTACTTGCATTAAGTATGTCTGTCCGAAATCGAACAGAAAGCCTAAAATCACCACTCCGAGATACACCAGAGAGATTTGCGATAGGCCTGTCCATGCATCCGCCGACAACCAATGGTTCAAAAACGGAAACATCTGCTGGTGATGAGTCGGCACCAGGTAGCGATCTACCGCGAGTTTCGTCAGCAGCGGTCCGATAATCTGAAGAACAGAGTCAATCAGCAGCAGGGCTAAGGACGCAAGCACGATTCTTCGGTACGGCTTCATGTATTGCAGCAGTCGCCGCATAAGCCGCGAGTCGTACGCTTTGCCGAGTACTTCTTCTTCCAACTATGTGGTTCCTCGCTGGTTCATCGTTCAAAACCTGGAGTGGGACGGCTAAAACGCTCCCATACTCAGACTAACCTAGCCATTTCGCTAACCGCGCCCAAATAAAGTTGCCATGACAGGCCTTATTCTCATAGACAAACCCGCCGGCTGCACCAGCCACGATGTAGTCAATCGCTGGCGCAAATTGGCGAATACGCGCCGCGTTGGACACTTGGGCACTCTCGACCCGATGGCGACCGGTTTGCTCGCGCTTCTTACGGGGTCCGCAACCCGTCTGGCACAATTCTTTGTCAAAGACGAGAAAACTTATCTCGCTCATATCACGCTCGGTCGTATATCCGATTCGTATGATGCCGATGGTTCAGTCGTCGAGACTGGCATCCCTCTGCCGGCCGATCCGGCGCTTATCCTATCCGCCCTCGATCGTTTCCGCGGCCCGTTCCTCCAGACGCCTCCTCCCGTTTCAGCCAAGAAAATCGGGGGCGTGCCCGCCTACAAGCTGGCGCGTAGACACAATCCTGTTGAGCTTTTTCCCGTTAACGTGGAGGTGAAGCGCCTTGAAGTGCGAAATGTCTCCCGATCGGAGATTGAAATTCTTGTAACTTGTTCTGCTGGTACTTACATCAGGAGTATCGCTCATGACCTTGGGCGAGACCTCGGCTGTGGCGCTATCCTTACCGCTCTACGGCGGACTCAGGTTGGCGAGTTCACAATCGACCAATCGCATACGCTTCCGCATCTGGAAATATTTGCCGCCGAGGGTCGCCTGGCTGAAGCAGTTATCCCTGCGGGTAAATTGCTGCCACAAATCCCGGCGGAGTACGTCGATGCTTCGATCGAAGCCCAGATTCGCCAGGGCCGCGATTTCCGTACGTCGCCATTTGTGATTTCGCCAGGCACTCCGCGTGTGCGCGCCCTCTCTCAATCTGGCTGCCTAATCGCCATCGGCGAGTTAAAAATGCCTAATGTTTACCATCCGGCCACTGTTTTGTGAACGAATTTCACCACAAGAGTCGTAGCCTGTGCTAAACCAGTTTTTTGCGTCTAGCTATTACGATCCTGATATTTGGAATAACGACAGTTTTTGCCCAAACACGTGAAATTCCCGCGGCAACGCCTCAGCGACCTCAATTCTTTGCCGGGACCGTTACGGCGTTGGATACGGAACATATCAGAGTCTCCCGTACGCTAGTCGGGCATGCGCCTGAAAGCCGCACCTTCCAAATTACGTCCAGCACCAAAATGAATCGATCGGCTATAAAAGTGAAGTCGCGCGTGACGGTGCGTTACCGGCACCTTCCGGACGGCGATGTGGCACTAGATATCCAACTCCGCCCCTCGAGCCACCCGCCGCGTAGTTCTTGACCTATTTGCCGGCTATTTCTCATTTTCCGCCGCCTACCGGGGAACGTTTTCATTGAAGGTGAGACAACGCTGGGGGCATCCCGCACGTCGTATCATGGTGAATCGTATGCTGTCACGTCTCCAGCGCCGCCGTGCCCGGCAGCGCGGCTTCTCGCTTATCGAACTTCTGATTGTTATCGCGATTATCCTGATCATTCTGTCTATCGCATTGCCGCAAATGAGCAAGTCGCGGATGAATGCACAGGAAATGGCTGCCATCCGGGAAGTTCAGACAATCAACCAAGCGCAAATCCAGTACCAGTCTCAATTTGGCCAATTTGCTACGTCATTGGCTCAACTTGGACCTCCCGCGTCGGCGGGGGGAGCAGAGGGGCCGGAAGCCGCGAACCTGATTCCGGGAACTCTGGCGAGCGGCACAGCCAGCGGCTACAATTTTACGGTCACTCCCACCCCCCAAGGGTATGCAGTCTCCGCCGTTCCCAAACAGTTCAACAGCACTGGCCGTCGGACGTTCTATTCCGATCAGAGCGGCATTACTAGACAGAATTGGTCGCAGGAGCCCGCCACAGCTAGCAGTCCGGAGCTTGGTAGTTCAGGTAAGTGAGATTCCTCGGTATCCTATGTTGCGCAATTGCCACGGGTATACCGATCTTTGCCTCTGAATCATTAACCGCCGCTCGGATTGCCGGCGCGCTCGGCCACATCGAAGTGGATTCTCAGCAGGCCTATCACGTTCGCGACCTGGAGATCTCCCGCGGCGATATCAAGATTTATCTCACCGACGGCATCTTGGCGTTCGCAACTCCGATAGCAGGCCGCGCCATAGCGGCCGTGTTTACAGCGGCGCTCTCCGAGACGGGCGATGCCGAAGTTCTGCTGCTTCCGCCGCAACGTAGCGAACGTGCTTCGCTGGCTTCTTTCACCAATACTCCCAATCTTGACGAACATTTCGGATCTGCACTGTTCGTGTTCTCGGATGGCACAGCTAAGGAACTGGAATCGCAGTTACAACAGGCGACCATGCGGCCCGATCCGGGTGCTGCCCCGCAACTGGCCGGTTCTTTCAATCCGATTCTTCGCAATATATGTACGCAAATCGATGTATCTCTGGTTGAGGCGCTGCTCGACAATCACTCGCAAGCGAACGGTTTCTTTTATGCCGTGATTGGAGGCAGGCATCTTGGATCATTCGACGTCAGCTATCAACCGGATGAGTTCGAGCCGGTCTCGATCGGACAAGTCTCCGCAAGCGACAAACAATATAAACTCTGGAGCAGTTTCCGTCCGCGACATCTCCCGCCGTTCATTCCACCTCCGCCAAGGATCAGCGATTACAAAATTGACGCTACGATACAGCGCGACCTCTCTCTGTCCGCCACAGCCGGCTTTATCGTGCAGGCTACTGCCCGCAATGGCCGCGTTCTCTCGTTTAATCTTTCGGAGCATTTGCAGGTCGAATCGGCCTCGATCGACGGGCAGACGGTCGAGGTATTTCAGCAGGCTTCGCCCCGATTAGCTGGACTGAAGCGCTCCGGCACGTTCCTGATTGTCGCGCCGGCGGCGTTGCGTCCGGGGGCGCGCTATCAGGTTCAAGTTCGCTACCAGGGCTCCGTAATACGACAGACCGCAACCGGATATTTCGTTGACGACCGTACCACCTGGTATCCATTCCGCGGGCCCATGCTCACCACCTTCGATCTGACATTTCATTGCCCGGAGCAATTGCATCTGGTTTCCACCGGTGAACCGGTGAGCGAAGCCGTGGTAAACGGTATCCGCACCGTTCATCGCAAGACACAAGTGCCGGAAGCGCTTGCCGGATTCAATCTGGGCGACTATGAAATACGCAGCTTCGATCAAGGGCGCTATCGTATCGATCTTTATATTGAGCGCTCTGCCGAGCATGTGCTTGATACAAACCTGGCGAAAGAGACTGCCGATGTTCTCGATCAATACAGCCAGCGCTGGTCCGGCCTGCCGATCCACTCGCTCGCTGTTTCCCCGATCGACGGTTATTTCGGCCAAGGCTTTCCCGGCCTCATTTATCTCTCCAATATTTCTTATATACGGCCCCAAGATCGACCGGCCGCATTGCGCGACTCCCGTATGAATATCTTCTTCTCCGATCTGCTGCTGCCTCACGAAGTGGCACACCAGTGGTGGGGTAACATTGTCCGCCAGTCCGATTACCGGACTGGATGGCTGACGGAGGCAATGGCGAATGACTCGGCGCTTCAATACCTGGAGCGCTTCAAGGGAAAAACCGCCGTTGACGCCGTCCTCAACAGCTATCGCGAAGACCTGATGAGTCCGGTAAATGGTAAGCCGATCGAGTCCGCAGGTCCGATCGACTTCGGCCAACGTCTGATCGAGACCGCGAATTTTGCCGTTTGGCACGTCATTACGTATGAAAAAGGCTCGTGGATTCTCCGCATGCTGCGAGAGCGCTTAGGCGAGGATGGCTTTACGAGGCTGCAGGTCCGCATGCTGCAGGACTTCGCGGCGAAGCCGATCAGTAACGAAGACTTTCGGGAATTAGCCAGTACGTTCGTTCCAGCAGGCCAGCCGGATCACTCGCTCGTGCTGTTCTTTGACACTTGGGTGTACAGCACTGGCGTTCCGAAGTTGACCTTACGGCGCAGCGGCCGGAATTTCAATTTAAATGTTTCAGGTGTTGCTGACGATTTTAGCGTCGATGTCCCGCTGCGTTGTAAGTTGCCCGATGGCAAAGAACAGACCGACTGGGTGAGGGCCGTGACGGGTGCAAACGCCATAACCGCAAAGGCCAAGGGAGAAACCTGCAGGCTTCCGGCGATGGACGAATTTCTGTATCAGCCTTGACTTTGCGATGCAATTCGTCTACGTTCTGAGGGAACGCAAATGCATCTCGTCGAATCCATCCGAGCCCGGGTTAAAGCAGCCGGAGGCGGGATAGAATTATCCATCCCACCCCGGAAGCCCATCCGTGACTTGCTCAAATTGTTGCAATCGCTCAATCGCGGGGAGCGGCGCCGCAACCCGCAACACCGCAGACTTTGAAGGATGTGGCGTACCTCTGTTCAATCCCTGGCTCCAGCCTTGAGTTGTGAGTGCGGTGCGCCTTTCTACCGTCTTCAACAGCATACGAGCCGCTCGCGAGCGAGAAACACTTTCGTAAGTCGTTGACGTTCACACTGAGCCGCGACCAACGGGAGCGGTTGCGTCTGATTTTCCCACCATCCCGCACGCGACGCGCCTTCCGCATTCAACGTGACGGACTCTTGAACTAGCGTGTTTGTGATCTTACTTGCTTGCCCATCTGCGTTTACTCTCCTCCAGAATGGTCTTCCATTGGTAGATGTTGCGTTCCTGAGAGAGAGTTTTCTGCAATGTTTCGAAGATGGAGCAAACGCTCCTTGAGCACGTATTCGCTGGCACCCGCCAGAAATGCCTCGTGACGAAGCGCATCGTCGTCATAGTTCGTAACAATCACGATTCTGGCATCTGGGTGCGCCGCTTTTATCTGTTTCGTCGCGGTGATTCCGTCCATGCCGGCCAAGCAAATATCCATAAAAATGAGATCCGGCCGGTGTACTTCGTACAAACCGAGCGCTAGCGATCCATCCGCACATTCGCCAACTTCCTCTGGTCGCAATCCTACGATCTTCGAAATGAGCCGGCGGACAGCAGCGTTGTCGTCCACAATCAAAAGTCTCAGAGATGCCTCGATTCGCCACCTATGCAGAAGTGTAGCGGGATTCAATGCTTAAAGAAATCGTGCCGGCCACTGGTTCTAGCTACGTAGCGATACGCAGCGCGTACGTGGCGTCACGTACCTACAAGCGCAAAGGGCGCGGACGCGCACAGGCGTTTGGTGCCGTCGTGCGCGATTCCATGTGGCCGCGACCGTTTTGCGCGTGTTCTTAGAGGGCGAGTTCGGATCGATGTTTCAGAGCAAAGCGCAGGAGAGCGTTGGGGCCACTCAGTTGTAGCTTTTGACAGACTCTGGCGCGATGAGTCTCCACTGTCCGATAGTGAATGTGTAGATCCTGGGCGATCTCTTTCGACGATTTGCCTTCGCCGATCATGACCAGAATGCGGCGCTCCGCCGGGGTCAAGTGGCTCAGTTCCGGGTTTCCGCGTTCAAACTCTTCAATGACAGTACGCCGCGTGAGCAGGGCGGGCGTCAGAGAAGGGCTGACATACGGCCTACCGGCAGCAATGGACCGGATGCCGCTGACGATCTCGAGGAGTGCGCTTTCCTTCAGGATGTATCCCTTAGCGCCCAGCTCCAGCGCGCGATGCAGCAGATCCACTTCGCTGTGAATGGTTAGGAAAATGATGTCGACCGCAAGTTGCAACTGCTGCACCCGCTGTATAACCCCGAAACCGTCTAGCTTGGGGATGTCGAGATCGAGTAACGCCATGTGAGGCTTTGTCGCTTGTATGAGCTTGACGCCGGCTTCGCCATCGCTGGCTTCACCGCGAATCACGAAGTCATGTTCCTGCTCGATAATCTGCCGCAGCCCGTTCCTGACGATCGGATGATCGTCGATGATGACGATCGATAGTTTGTCCGTCATATCTAAGGAAGATCTATTTCCACAGAAACAGTAGTGCCCTGACCGGGGGCAGAGTGAATGACGGCTTTGCCGCCGAGCAGCTCGGCGCGTTCGGCGATTCCCGTCAATCCAAAACCTCCGGACCGGGAGTGCGGCGCCAATCGATCCGTTGCAAAGCCCTTGCCGTCGTCTCGAATCATCATGTGCAGTTTACCCTCGCTTTGCCGGACGTGAACGATAACGCTCATGGCGCCCGAATGCTTCAGCACATTATTTATACACTCCTGAACGATTCGGTAAAAGTTGATCTCCGCGTCTTTAGGCAGAAGGTTGTCGACATGATCGAGCTCCGCCGAAAAGTGAATTTCCGATGCGGACGACGCGCTGTCGATTATGGATTGCAATGCCACCGTCAGCCCGAGACGGTCCAGCCGGTAGGGCCGGAGATTGTAGGAGATCTCTTTCACTTCCGATACGGCTCCGGTGACTTCGGACGAAATTTCCTCAACTTTCTCTCGTTCAGAAGGCTGAAGCTGGCCCGTGCCATTTGAGTGCAGCAACAGGAGAGCGAGGTTCTTGATGATGATCAACCGTTGACCTAAGCTATCGTGCAATTCGGCCGCGAGGCGTTTGCGCTCCATTTCCTGCGAGGCGATCAGCTGACGGGAAAAGGACAGATGGAGAGCGGCTGCTTGCTCGAGGTGCCGAATCCGCCTCCGCCAAACGAGCCAGAGGGCGAACAAGATCAGCAGCGAAGAGAATGCGAGAAATCCTGCAGTGCGATAGAAGGGCGGCAGAACCGTGATGTCGAGGGTTGCTGGCGCCTTACTCCACTCCCCCTCACCGTGGGCCGCAGTGACAGAGAAAACGTACGAGCCGGGAGGCAGATGCGAGTAAAAGGCCGTTCGGCGGGTGCCGGCTTCTATCCAGTCCTTATCCGAACCCTGCAGGCGGTATCGGAAGCGAATGCGGCTGGAATTCACCAGGCTCAACGCTGTGTATTGAATCTCGAGATTCGTCTGACCGGGTTTTATGTGCACGGGAATGGTCGCAGGGACAGACGCGCGATCCAGTAGACACGATTCAATGACAACGGGAGGCGCCGGAAGTCGCGTGCCCAAATCATCCGGGCGGATCACGGCAACGCCATCTTGAGTTGGGAACCACAGCCGCCCATCCCGGGCCTTTACGCCCGCAGGACCCAGACCGCCATTGCATTCCGGATTGCGCAGACCATCGGATTTGCCGAACGCGATCGATGTAATCTGGGAGATCTTTCCGGCCGCGAACTCGTTCAACTCTGCTTTGGAGACTCGATAGATCCCATGGTTCGAACTCATCCACAAGTTGCGGCGATCATCCTCCAGGATTTGAAAAACGCCGTTGTTCGCGAGCCCCTGGCGGTGCGTGAATCGGGTAAACTTACCGTTTTGAAAACGGCCAAGGCCGCCGTCGTAAGTGCCAATCCAGAGGACGCCGTCCGCGTCCTGATACAAAGCGCGAATGGTGTTGCTGGGCAAGCCATCCTGCTCGGTCCAGGCGTGTATCGAGTGCGGAGAGAGCAGCGAAAGGCCGCCATAGCCGCCTATCCAGAGGTCATCCCCGCGCGCCTGAATGATCGCGCGGACATCGTCGGTCGCAAGGCCACCTTTCTTACTGAATGATGTCCACTGGCCGTTAAACAGACGCCAGAGCCCCCGGCTGGTACCGAACCATATGGCGCCGCTTCTGTCCTGAAATATCGCTCGGATCATATCGTTCTCGATGGCCGGAGTGCCGCGAACAGCTTCAAAACGACTGGCCCGGAGTCGGTACAGGCCCCCCTCTACCGCAACCCATAACACCCCGCTGCGGTCCTCGAAAACACAGCTGATTCGATTGGAGGCTAAGCCATTGCGCGTTGTGTAGCTCTGGAATTGGCCGTTTTTGTACTGGCACAGACCGCCTGCCCATGTTCCGAACCACAACGCGCCATCATGTGTCTGGTAAATGTTGTAGACGTTGCGATCCGGAAGTCCTTCCCGTTCCGAATAGACGCGTATGCGTTGCTTTTGCAGGCGCACCAGACCTTGACCATCCGTCGAGAGCCAGATGTTATTCTCGCGATCTTCGAACAGGCTGGTGAATTTGACTGTCGCATGCGTTTGGGGCGAGATTGGAATGTTTAGCGATTCGGTTAATCCGGTTCGCTGTGAAATGCGTATCGTACCATTCCAGAGTTGGCCCTGGGAGTCGCGGTATTCGGTGTCGATTCTCACGCCGTCGTCTGGCGAGCGCGAGGAAGCGCGTCGACCGTATATTTGTAACCAGCGCCCATGGACCAGTTTTGCGAATTTGCCACCCGGGGAAGCGATCCAAACGTTACGGCTCAGGTCGACACCGGCAATTGTATGAGTTCCGTGCGCCCAATTTGAGGGGAGCGGATAGGTTGCCGGGCTACCGTCTAAAAAAACCTGGAATGCATTGGCTTCGATTCGCCAGAATCCCGCTGCAGGCGCGCCATCGAGGGGTTCAGCGTATTGGTACTGCTGGCCTTTCAGCACAACAAATCGACCCGAGGCTGCACGCCACTCATGGAGAGAACCGCCGGCCAGGACCCAAACTTTACCGCTGCTATCAGCGGAAAGCCCGGAGATATCGTCCGAGAGCAAACCGTCCTTGAGACTGTAGGTCTGGAATTGGCCACGACTATATCGTGTTACTCCAGATCCTTCTGTTCCAGCCCAGATATCTCCGTCTGGCGTACAAACCAGCGATGAAAACCGGTTCCCCCGGATACCTGTACTATTGCTTCGATCGAAAGTGGTGAATCGGACGCCATCAAATCGGACCAGGCCGTTGAAGGTTGCCAACCACAGATAACCATCCGGACTCTGGCAAATGCCTCGGATTATATTTTGGGGCAGGCCTTGATCGACGGTCCAAGTATCGATCGCGACCTGCGAATACGCCATCGGCACCAGTATGCACAGGAGGAGTGCGGCCCGGAAAGCGTTGTCTGATCGTAGCCGGCGCACAATTCTGGCACACTCTAGTCGTATCTGAACCGCGATTGCGTGCCATTCAGAATATCTATATTGGAACGCCTAGGTCAATGATTAATGTGGCAACGCATTGTAAGCGTGCGTGTGCGATGGCGAACCTGGGAGTGAGCCTGTTATTCGGGACTGGAAACCGATACTTTGGCGACTGAAGCTTTGTGCTGCTTGCCGTCATCTCCAAGCAGATACATCGTGCCCTTCTTTACCGAGAAGGTCACTTCTTCACCGACATTGACGCTAGCCGGCTTGGACCAGGGAAAGAGCAAGCGCTCACGAGCAACATAAGTTTTAGCACCGCTGCGAATGGTGAATACCTGGAAGGTGTCGTAGTTATCGTTTGTGACAGAGGTCGTATTGTGGTCGTACTTCGTTTTGTCCTGCTTATACGTGGCTTTGCCCTGGCTAGTAGTGGTGGTCATGGACCCTTGCGGTACCTGTTGCTTCTCGGTCTCGAGAAGAGTGCCCTGCTGCCAGCCGTGTCCATTCTGTTCGGCCGTAGCCAGGCCCGCAAATGACGCTGCGAGCACAATCATACCTGCGAGCATTCGTTTCCATTTCAAGCTATACATCGGGGTTCCTTTCCAATTGATTACGGCAGCCGCAGTTTACGTTCTGGGGATGCTGTGAGTTCGAGCTTAGCCCCGTTTCCGGGCAATATAAATTCCGGGCACTACGGAATTCTTGTACGTCAGACTACGGACGAACTACGTGGAAACACAGATGGCAATTACGCATTGCCCGGCGGCCGAATTCCGTATCGCCCTCGATTTACTTCCAGACCGTGAACGCGCAGACTAGTGATGGTCTGAGCGGCAAAACTCGTGAGGATGTTCTGATATTGCCGCTCATCGGAAAGCGAGCGCGGACTCGCATGAGCGCGGAGGGTCGGCGGGCCGGGCTCGCTTTTCAGGCATAAAGAAAACGGTCAAGGGGGAACTATGCAACAGAATCGAAGGAGATTTGTGACGCGGACAGCTCTCAGCGTATTGGGAACCGCCGTATATGCTCAAGCTGCGGATTCAGCGCAAGCCACTCTTTCCAATCGGGCGGGCAGGAGATGTCCTGAATTAGAGCGCGAGATCCTGGATCTCTTCTCGGCTCTCCCGGACCGGCTGGCCCTTAAAATCTGGGCTCCGCCAACCAGGAACGGCGGCGAGTTCCTGGTAGAGCTCAATTCGGATCAGCGCATGTTTGTGGCGAGCACAATGAAATCCGTCATTCTGTGCGAGCGCTTGCGCCAGTTGGACTCTCCGGATATCGACAAGAAACTTCACAAACATGAGCTAGCGCTGGATAAAGAGATCTGGTCTCCAGGGAGCGACATTTTCAATCCGCCTAATCTGTCCGGCCTGGTGAGCGAGCGGACTGCAATGGAGGCAATGGTCATTCACAGTGACAACACGGCGACCGACATGGTGCTCAAGCAGGCGGGCGCGGATAGGGTACGGCGCTTTATCAGGTCAATCGGGCTGAAGCAAACGATGATCCCGGACAGCACGCGAGCCTTTGGCGGCTACCTGGCTGGCGCTCCGAATTACAAGACCATTACGTGGGACGAACTAATTGCCATTCCACCCGGGCTGCCGGTACATCCATTTCTGAATGACGTTGAGACTCTGGCCTCGTCGCCCGACGATCTCGTCTCGTTCTTCTCACGGGCACTCCAAAGCGAATTTTTCTCATATCCCGAGACCCTGTTTCAGTTCAGACGAATACTGTTACTCGGTGATATCGGCCACTTGGTTCCATTTCCACTCGGGTTGAGCGTGCTCGGTAAAGCCGGGTATGCGGATATTCCGGGATCACATGCGCGTTCGATTGCGGGCGCGGTGTATTTCCCCGATCGCTGGGTTTACTTTTCGATGGTGCTGAATTGGGATGCTCCAGAAGGGGATGATCCGCAGACCGAAAAAGCATTTTACCGTGCAATTCACAAATCGATCGCACTCTTACAGGCTCATCTGGGCGACTACTAATGCGGATTCAAAATTATTCCGTTCTCTCCTGGATCCCTGGAATGACGATGCCCTCAAGTCCGTCGCAGTACCCAACATTTGGAACATCCTCCCCATGTTCATGGTTATTACGCTTTGGCAATGGCTTGCTGCCGGTTTTGGTAGCCGTGATCCTTGGGACCGGCAGTGTCCAATTGCTAAGGGCAGCCGAGCCGGACAAGCCTGAACAAAGCGCTGCCGAGCGCATTCATGCGCTGACTCCACGCTTGGAGAGCTATGTAGCAGCCGGCATGAAGGCCTTTGGCGTTCCCGGAGCCGCCATCGGAATCGTTTCCGGTGACGAGCTCGTATACAGCAAAGGATTCGGGGTTCGGAGCAAGAGCGGCAAGCAGCAAGTGGACACTCAAACAATGTTCCAGATCGGCTCCGCGACGAAGGCATTCCTGTCCACGACTATGGCCATTGAGGTGGATCGCGGCAAGTTTCATTGGGATGATCGGGTCGTCGACCTCTATCCGGATTTTCAGCTCAAAGATCCCTGGGTAACTCGCGAGTTCCGCGTTTTCGACCTGCTTGCCCAGCGTTCGGGGCTGCCACCATACGCCAATGACATGCTGGGAAACCTGGGTTTCGATGAAAACGCGCTAATCCACTCGCTGCGTTATGTCGAACCGATATCGAGTTTCCGCTCGAGTTTTGCTTACACAAATATTACTCATATAATTGCCGGTAAAATCGTTGCCAAGGCTGAGGATGCGGCCGATTGGAACGCGGTCCTTCGTAAGGAATTGCTCGATCGGCTCGGGATGAAGAACTCCACCTACACCGCCGCCGCGATCAAAGCCGCCCCCAACCACGCCGACGGTCATCGCTATACGCCGGACGGAAGTGTCGAAATCCCGTTCGATCCCTTCTTCCCCTATCTTTTCGGAGGAGCGGGGGACATCAATTCCAATGTTGAAGAGATGGCCCGCTGGATTCGCCTCCAGCTTGATAACGGCAGCTCTCAGGGAGAACGTATCGTGTCGCCTGAAAATCTGGCGGTTACGCGAACTCCGAAAGTGGCGGTTAGTGAGAAGGCGAGTTACGCGCTCGGCTGGGTCGTCGCTCTAACGCCGAACGGCACTATCGTCTGGCACAACGGAGGTACTTCCGGCTTCGGAGCTTTCGTCGGTCTTGAACTAGACCGGCACATCGGGGTTGTCATTCTAACGAACGAAGGCAATGTCGGGTTCCCCGATGCTCTTGGCTTGTGGATTTTTGATCGTCTTCTCGGCAATGCGAACGTTGACCACGTCGCGAACACACTGAAGAGAGCAAAAGAGAACTTTTCTCATGCTGACAAGATGTTTGCCAAGCTGGTTCATGCGCGACCGTACCCGCCCCTTGCTCCACTCTGCGGCACGTTTGCCAATGCGAGTTTTGGGAAGGCGGCGCTCAAACAGGACAAGGACGCTCTGGTTCTGGCGCTCCAGACCGGCGCCGAGTTTAAATTAGAGCCCTGGGATGGCGAAATCTTTACAGCGCGGCTTGTGGCGAGCGGCCCCTTCACGACGGCTGTCGAAAATCAAGGACCAAGGCCGAACGGATTTGTTCAATTCCAAATGGATAAGGACGGTAAACTCAACGTTCTTCGTTTGTCTTTCGAGGACGGACAGGCGTACAATTTCCGTCGCGAATAAGATGCCTGGCGCGGAGCGAGGGCAAGCGGTTCAGCACTTAATACGATGAACTTGGGTTAGTCGCAACAACTAAATCATGTTCCGGTACGCCAGGAGCGCGCCTACGCTGTCGCTTCGATCTCCTGTGCGATTTCTTCCCATTGCGCCATTGCTTTTTCTAGCGTGGCGCGTTGCGATTCAAGAAGCGTAGCCAGCCGCGCGGCCTCTTCCGGCCCTGTGAAATCGGAGAGAGACAGCTCTGATTGCTGAATCTGTGCCTCTAAACTGCCGATTTGCGCTTCCAGTTCTTGCGCCTGGTCTCGCATCTGTTTGAGCTTGATTGGATTGATACGTTTCGGCGCGGCCGGCTGGCCGGATATCGGCACCGGCTGCGCGGCCGGAACATCTAACGGTACATCCTTCAGCGTCGGCTCAGTTTCAGCCCCGCCTTCTTTGCGCCATAAATAATCCGCGAAATTGCCCGGGAACACCCGAACTTCTCCTTCGCCGATCTCAAATACCCGGGTAGCCAAATGTTCGATGAAATATCGGTCGTGCGAAACGAACACCACCGTGCCGCTGTATTTTTCCAGTGCCTCCAGTAAGACGTCCTTTGCACGCATATCCAGGTGATTTGTCGGTTCATCCAGTAAAAGAAAATTGGAAGGATGAAGCAGCATGCGCGCAAGCGCGTAGCGGTTCCGCTCACCGCCCGAAAGTACCCCAATACGCTTGAATACGTCATCTTCGCTGAATAAGAAGCAACCGAGTAGGTTCCGTAGTTCGGTTTCGGTCGTGCGCGGCGCCACTTCCTTCAGATCGTCCAGCACGCGTGTATTGGGCTCAAGCTCCTTGTATTGATCTTGCGCAAAGTAATCCGGTTCCGCATTGTGCCCCAGGACATATTCGCCCGACGTGAGCGATTCAATTCCGGCGAGCAACTTGATCAGAGTAGATTTGCCGGCGCCGTTCACTCCCACGAGCGCGACACGATCCCCGCGTTCGATGATAAAATCTACCGCGCCGAAAACGTGCTTCGTGCCGTAGTTCTTCGATACATTTTTGAATTGCGCAACCACCCGGCCGCTTGACTTCGGTTGTGGGAATGAAAAGTGTATGGTCTTCTCTTCGGGCGGTAGTTCGATGCGTTCGATCCGGTCCAACTCTTTTATACGGCTCTGAACCTGTTTGGCCTTGGTCGCTTGATAGCGGAAACGGTTGATAAAGGCTTCTAGTTGTTGGATTCGTTCCTGTTGGTTCTTGTACGCCGCTTCCAACTGTGCCAGGCGCTCTGCCTTTTGCTCCCGGAATTTCTCGTAACCACCGGTATAGAACGTGACCGTCTTGTTCCAAATTTCCGCAATTTTCTTGACTGTCACATCTAAGAAATAGCGGTCATGAGAAATTAACACATACGCATACTCATAACTGGCGAGATAATCTTCGAGCCAATTACGTGCCTCCAAATCGAGGTGATTGGTCGGTTCATCGAGCAGCAGCAGATTCGGCTTTTCTAATAGAAGTTTGGCAAGCGCAATTCGCATCTGCCAGCCGCCGGAAAATTCCTCCGTCTGACGGCTCCAGTCTTCTTTGCGAAAGCTGAGGCCCGAAAGCACGGTTCCCACCTGGGCCTCGATGGCGTATCCATCGCGTGCCCGAAGTTCGCTTTCGGCGCGCTCGAACTGATCCGCCACCTGCAGATATTCATTGCCATGCGGGTCCAGTTCGCTCATCTTGGTTGTCAGCGCTTCCAGTTCCTGCTCGAGCTGCTTCACAGTCGCAAACACCGTCAAGCATTCGGCAAATACAGTGCGCCCGCTTACCGCCAAGCCGTCTTGCGGAAGGTAGCCGATGCGAATCCCTTTCATCGCGGACAATGTTCCGTAATCAAGCGATTCGAGGCCTGCGATCGCTTTCAACAGGGTGGACTTGCCGGTTCCGTTTCCGCCAACGAGCCCCGTCTTTTCTTTAGGCGTGACTAGCCAATCCAAGCCCTCGAACAAAAGCTTATGTCCGAAGCGTTTGCCGGCTCCCGTCAATTGCAGCATCTCAGTGACTCTCAGCGACTATTGTCGCCGAGAGCTGTTAGCTTTCAGATTCTTTCAGCCGTCAGTTCTCAGCACTCACCGAAGCGTTGTTGCTGAATGCTGCGGGCTGAAGGCTGACCGCTTTCTCGCATTCAAAGGGAAGATATGCGGCTCCGTAAAGCCCCGCATCGGCGCCGAGCAGGCCTCTTTCAACCCGCGTCCCGGTGCGGGCAAAGATGAACGATCGCTTTGTAATTTCAGTAAACATCGCCGGGGCGAAGAGGTCCCATGCCGGTAAGGGGCCACCGCTCAATAGATACAGGGGAAAGTTAAAGACATTGATTAGGTTTGCGATGACGATTCCCAGCGCCCTTCCCATGGATTCGAACACCAGCTTGGCACGGGGGTTTCCTTGCAATGCAAGTTCGTAAACCTGTGCGGACGTTGTATCCCGGCCAAAGTGCATCATGCGGCCCATAGCTGCAATGGCGGTGGCCGATGCGTGCTTCTCGAGACATCCGCAGTTA
>DAISJE010000030.1:0-16774 GCA_036821665.1 Bryobacteraceae bacterium
GCGTTGGGTGCTTGCAATGTGCCGCTCATATGGGCGTTCGCAGACACGTTTCCCTTGACGGGTACTTGTGTTTGTCCGGTTATCTGCAGGGCCTTCTCTATGGAAAGATTCCGGATCGAGGCATCGGCAGTCGTCGGATAATTCTTCGCGAGGGACGTGCGGCCATTGAGTTGAATGTTGGAGCCTGCAAAATCCGAGGCCAGCTTGTACGTTAACGCCCCGCTATTTGTTCGCAAAGCTGCGGTTAGGTTGCCTGCGCTTTGGTTCTGAACGCGCAAGCCGGTTGCAGAGAGGTCGGCACTGGCATTATCCAGCTTGAACTGCATCTGATTACCAGCTTTCTGCAGGTCAGCAGCCGCGTTTGCTTTCAACTCTATCGTGCCGGCAACTCCAGGGCTTCGCTTCTGCAATGGCGCGAGATTCGCTAATTGCAGGTTTTCCGTTGCAATCTGAAGCTGAACGTGTCCGGTCTTGAAGCTATCGCGCCCATGCCGGAACGAGCCGTTCGCTGTCGCGCGCCCACCTGCCGTATCCAGTTCCAGATTGGAAATAGTAATCAGTTCATCGCTCAAGCGAATTGCGGAATAGAGACGGCTGAACGGCTGCTGATATGCACTGCCATTCAGCACCTGAAATGTTGCAGCCCCGAGCGGATTGCCATACGTTCCGTTGATGTGGACATCGGCGGCGAGCTGTCCGGTAGCGGGGATGAACGCTTGACCGGCGAGGCTCAGCAGATCCGCCACGTCCCCATTGCGGACGGTGAGATCCGCTTTTATTGCGGACCTCGGCGCCGGCTTCCACTTCGAAAGCCCGATGGATGCGTCGAAGCTGGATTGGACCGCTTTGCCGGTAAGCAGACCGTTTTGAATAGAGACGCCATTGGCGGATGCGGTAACATCGGCTCCGAATTGATCGAACGAACGCTTCTGAATGCTAAATTTCGTCAATCCCACATGGCCGGTTATTTCGGGCGATGCAACGCGCCCGGTAACGACCGCCTGGATGCTTGCCGCCCCACCGTCAAGCGCCATCGGCAGCGATTTTACCGGCGTTGAGGAGACAAAGGCTTCAGCAGGCAGAAAATCGTTTAAATTATGCGAGACCAGGTTGATGTCTATGCGCTGGTTCAGCGAGCCCGATAAGTCCATCCGCGAGTTTGGCAGCGAAAGATAGGAGTGCGCCAGATCCAATCGCCCCGTAGCGCCCGCGTAGTTCATGTCCACACGTCCGTTTAGAGGAACACCGCCGCTGCCGGGCACAATGTCCAGCCGAGCCTCGGCGCTGTATCCGGTCATTCCCTTAGCTTTCAAGTCGCCGCGCGCCCTGACAGATCCGTCGATTATTCCGCTATAGCCCAAATGCTTTCCTGTGAAGACGGCTACGAGTACCGGCAGTGAAAAATTACGGAGATGGCCTTCCACGCTCGCTTGCTGCATCTTCTCGATAAAGACCTTCGCAGACAAATCGCCGCCCAGAGCGCTCAGCTTTAGGCCGTCGAAACTGATGAGGTAAGGGTCGGCGTGAAAGGGCGAAGATAAGCTCACGTCCGCTACTTGCACCGTGCTGCTGCGCAATGAAACAGCGCGAGAACTCAGCCTGCCGTTAATTGAATAGCGCCCTTGCGCGTCCAACTTCGCCGTTCCATTTGCCAGCAGGTCGCCCCGTATTTCCATGGAGGCTACCTTCAACAAACGCGACAACTGGTCAAGCGCTAAATCTGCGTTGAAGCTCACAGCCGTGTTTTTCTCCGGATTCAAATCTCCGGAAGCCTGAATGTTCGTGCGGCCTAGGTTGATGTGCGCAGTCTGGATGTGGACAATCTTGCTTTGCTCATTTAACTGCATAGCCAGTTCAGCAGTGAGATCTTTGGGAACGCCCGCAGCATTCGCATCGATCGGCAAATCTATGCTGCGCTGGATTTCAGGCAGTGAAATGTTGGCATCCAATTGCGCCGAGATCACAGGCGCATTTATGTTTTCCAATGCGGCCGTCAAGGAAATTCGCGAGTGCGGGGTTGCAATCTGCGCGCCCGCCAGCCGGATCGCGTCGCTCTCTATGCTGATAGGAATATTGACATTTGCCCTGAGCGGAGGGCGCGCTTCGGACGCTAACTGTAAAGGCTGGATCGAGACGTTTCCTTGATATCCCGTTTTTGCAAAATCGTAGTTCAGGAGTACGTGCAGATTTTCGCCCCGCGCATTGAACCTGGCTTTCTCGTCAGCAAATTCGGCCAGCCCGTTTTGCAGCCTGAATTCGTTCACGGCCAAATCCACAACTGTCCGTAAAGTGGAGTTGGAACCGCTGGGCTTACTAGGTTTGCTCGGATGCGGTATATTTGTCCCCCCGTTCGGAAACACAATGACATCGACTTCGGGCTTCTCGATGCCCAAATACGACAATCCCGCAATATTCTTCCAGCCTGAAAACAGTTTTATCCGGGCTTCCAACAGTTCTACCCGCACCAGCGGAGCGGCGGATTTCGGCTCCGTTCCATGCAGAACAAAATTCCGTATTCGCAAGGTCAAATGCCACGGATCGAATTCGAACGCGCCTATCTCGGCGGTTCCACCGGTGGATTCGTCGGTTAGCGCGATAATTTTGTTCTTCGCGAAGTTCGCAAACCATCCGCTCTGCAAGACCAAGAGGGCAGAGATAATCAGCACGATCACCAGAGCGGCAATCGAGCCGGCAACGATTAGCAAAATTCTTTTCGTTCGTGCCCTCATCGCACACTCTCCTCGAGGTATTGGATCTTTGCGTCCTTCCGCTGCTGATCCAGCCAATCAAAAAAGAGTTTGTTGACTTGCTCGCCGGTCATGATGTCGCGAGCTACATTGTGAAGATTTTCATTTGATTCGCCGGGATGTTCGCGCCGTAGAGCTGCTTCATGCTGCCGGAAATAATCGTTCACTTGCTGATCGGTCACTAATACGGCAGGCTTAAAGCGCTGATCGACAAAGCGCAACACTGTAAGCTGCCAGCGGAATTCCGTACGCAGGTCCAGCAATGTGAGTCCGTATCTGTTCAACGCCGCCTCAAAAGCGGCTTGGCTCTTGAATCGCTGCTTTTCCAATTTTTCAAGCTGTTGATCGGCTTCCTGGAACGTTGCTCTTGGATAATCGCCAATTCTGATTTCTCGGCGAATAATTGCCTGGTTGATCAATCGATCCGCTGCGGCCTTTCGTTCGGAAGCCCTCAGGTTGAGTGGCTTTCCATTTAAAAAATCCGTGGCGCGGATATCGCGATCGATATCGCTATCTTTAATAATCGAATTGCCTACGATGATCGCAATGCGATCGATGATGACGCCTAATCCCAACCCCGCAGCCAAAAGCGACATCACGATCAGCCGCCTCCCCATTAAAATGCCTGTCCGATGGAAAACGAAAACTGGAAATGGCTTAATTGCTGCGGTGTGGCGGTACATTGCGGTGTCTTTCCGATTTGGTTCGGACCGCAGCCGATCAGGTCCTGAATCGATTCGTTCCTATTGAAACCTAGGTAGCGCGGCGGATTGAGCGCATAGGCGAAATCCACCCGAATCGGTCCCACCGGCGTTTTATAGCGTATTCCGAAACCGGGCGCTTGCACCGTGTAGTTGAAATTTTGATAGAAGGCTTTTCCCGGTATTCCTGGATACACGACCGCATCGGGTTGCCGGTAAGCAAAAGAGATGTCCCCGAAGCTCGTGTAAATGTTCCCCATGTCCTCGAAAAGAACGCCCGTAATATTCGGGCCGAGTATGGGGAAGCGCAATTCTACGTTATTAAAAAAAAGCGCATTGCCTCCAATTGGAAACCCGGTTGGCGTGGCAGTAGGGGGCGCGGGCAATTGAGTTATCGTGCCGATATCCCGAGGCCCGGCCTGATTGTCGCCAAATCCGCGCATCGAAAGGCTGCCGCCGCCAAAAAAACGCTCGGGCAATGGAATCGCATCGAAGCCCTGTGTCCCGGCGGGAATATTAAAAGGCAGAATCTCGCCGACTTGTGTCTGCCGCGCGAACACCATATTCCGCCCGATGGGCGTATAAGTGGCATTGCGCGCCAGTACACGCGTGAAACTGCGCTGGGAGCCAAAAAACTTTCCCGCAACACCGACATCCAGCGTATTCCAGAACCCCCGGTGGGCATCCGTCGGGTTGTCACGATGATCCTGGATATAACTCGCTGACAACATTCCAATTCGGACGGGCTGAGAATAGATCGGTATCAGTAGCGACGGAATCTGAATATTACCGGTGCTGACCCGCCGGTAAGCAAACCGTAGCAGCAGAGTGGAAGCGCGATTGAACCGTTGCGAAGTCTGAACGGAAGCCTCTTCCCGCCTCGAAGAAAACGTCTGTACGTCCTGCGTGGTGTCATATAGCAGCGAAAAAGTTACAGTCCGATTTAATGAGCCCAGAAATCTTGGCACCACATAACTGAGCGAGGCGCGCTGCTCCAGCGTTGAATATCGCGTCTGCAAAGAGATGGTCTGCCCGATACCACGAAAATTCAACCGATTTACGTTGAACGAAATTATCGGCGATACACCCTTAACTCCACCGGCGTCGGACAAATTGTTGCTCGTGTGCCCAAATTGGCCTACCTCCAGACCAAAACCGACATTGAAAGAGTAACGGGCTGCTTCATCGAAATCGTAAAGAACATATTTGTATTGATTGCTCCCGTTTGCATCCTGAATTCCCGTTTCGACATTGGCGAATATACCCAGATTCGTAAGCTGGCGTGAAATAGCGTTTATCTTCACCATCGATATAGGCTCTCCTTCTTTGATATCGATGTCACGCAGAACTAAGGACGGACGTGTTCGATATAAACCGGAGATAATCACCTTGCGTACAAACTCGCGCGACCCCTCGTTAATTCTGTACGTCAGATTCATCGTGTGCGGCTCGGGGCCGGGTGTGGTCCGGTAACTGAATGATGCCTTAGGAAATCCGTTCGAGTAGTAATATTCGATGATCCTGTTTCGATCGGTGGCCACGTTCACGGCCGCATAGGGCTGGCCTTGAATCGAAGCGAGTTCGTTCCGAATAGAACTGATATCGAGCCTCGTCGCGCCCTCAATATAAAGATTCGCAACCGTCCATTGGCTACCCGGCTCGATATGAAAGGTGACCGCAATGTCTTGTGGCTTCCCTTTATAATCTGTCTGCACCGTGGAAGTAACGTTCACGTTTTGAAAGCCGTTATCTCGATATAAATTCGCAATCGACTCTTCGTCCGTGTGGCGAAAACTCTCGCTGTAGCGGCCGTATTTCATTAAAAACCTGCCGGTATGCAGAAACATACGCTCCCGCAGCGTGTCGTCCGTGAAGTAGGAGTTCCCCTGGATTGCGATATTTACGAGCTTTCGCCGTGGTCCGGTCGTGATGTAGTAATCGATCACTTCCTGATCGTCCTTTTGCGGCTCACGCTTGAAGTCAACCTGGACATCCGGGTAACCCTTCGATTGAAAATAATCGTGCAGATTTTCAGCGCCTTCCGTTAGAAGATCTCTATCGACGGTCCCCTCCTGATAAACCGGCACGAACTGGCGCAGTTTTCCCTTCGAAACTTTCGCTTCAATCGCCTTAATTTCGATCTTTGGACCGGCATTGATATCGAGCGTCGGCTTCGCGTGCCCGGTGTGACGGTCGTAATCCAGCGAGGTAAGCGTCACCGAGGCGGTCAGCCGATCCTTCTTCGCGTATGCCTTCTGAATGCCATCGGTGCCCTTGTCCGTAAGCGCGGACGTCACCTGGCGCCATTTGTGGATGAGCGGCCAGCGCCAGCCGGTCGCCTTAATAATCGTTTCATCGGAAAGCTTTGTATCGCCACGAATGACCGGAGTCTCATAGCGTGCTCGCCTCCCGGCGTTAACAAGAAACTGGACGGTCATCTGATGCGTGAGCGGGTCCTCAATCGTGCTGACTCCTACGGTCGATTCATACAACCCGTTCTGCCGCATTTCCTGTTCGATCGTTTGCCGGGCGGCCTCCAACGTTTCTTCGTTGAAAGGCGTTCCGAGGACCAGTTGCGAATCGCTGATAATCGTTGCGCGACTGGGGGGATCACTGATCTTCCCCTGGACACCGACATGGCCCAAAAAGCGCCTCGGCCGAGTAATGAAACGAATAGTTACGCCTTTTCCACTCGGCTCGGCATCTACGCGAATGTCGTCGTAAAGACCGCTGGCATAGAGGTTGTCGATACTTGCCGCTACTTGATGAAGATCAAGCGGCTCACCGGCTCGTACTTGCTGCATGTTCTGCAGGTCCGTTGTGTAGAGTGGCTGCTGTGCCGGTTCGTATTCAACGGCAGTGACTATTTTTCCGCGAAAATCCTGGGCTCCCGCAGTGCTCAGAACAGCAAAAAGAAGGATGCACAAAAGCGGGAAGCCGGTACTCGGAACTGGTCTTCTCATCTCTTCCGACCACGTGTCCCGCTTCGCGAATATCGTTCCACCACACTTTCATCGCTCCTATCTGTAAGTCCCGCTGTTGCACTCTCTGGACGCGGGTTCCATCCTGCGTGTTACATCCCTTGCAGTCTCAGCCGCATTGGTTCGCAATTCGGAGAATCATCGCGCTGCAAGCTTCAGCCGGTCAATTGCCTCATCCAATTCTGATGCCAATCGCTCGATAAAATGGCTACATAATACTAGTAGTCTTTCGAACATAGCTTTAAGCTGGAACATAGCTCTAATTTAGAAACAATACATGTCCTTTCTTTCCAGTAAACTGCTGCTTGGCCTTTCGGCTTGCTTGTTTGCATGCACGATGACGCAGGCGGATGCAGTGACCGGTTCCGGCGATTGGCAATCCTGGTCTGACGCCAATCTCATCCAGGGAGTCAGCCCGACTCCTGGAATTCCCTATTGGAACAATTTATCGGGAGATGGCAGTCGCTACAACATCGGCTGGTGCCTTACGGGCGCCGGCAATTGCAGTATTCCCAACCCGCCTGGCAATGTTCCCTATTTCGGCTCCAACGGCGGCGGCGCGCCCGGAGACATTGCTTTCTTGAACAGTAATTACGCAGTGACCGCAACGCTCGAAGCGGCTATCACCAATTCCCGTTCGCTTGACATCTTCGGCTGGTATAACGTAGCGCCGGATGGTTCTGTTGGATCTTTACATCCGTTGTTCACTCCTTCGGATAACGCCGGAACTGTGCAAACGTTCATGCCTTCAGGCGTATATGGATTCTATGTCGAACAGGATCAGGGCGCCGCGGGCGATCCCTTCGCTTCGAAATATTTTTTCTTTATGGACAGCGTGAAGAACAGCGTCACCGGCTATCCGAACCCAAGCGACAATCTTCAGCATTTCGCCTTGTTCAATGCTCAAACGGCGACATCCAATAACGGCACGCCGTATTACATCGGAACTGTCGATACCAGAGCGTGCATGCCCAACAGCACCGGCACTTGCAATCCAATTGTCGATTTCGATTACAATGACTTCGTCGTACGGCTCGATACGGTGAATACACCAGAGCCTGCCACAGCCGGGCTACTGGCCGTCAGCCTGAGTCTGATGGCGGCGTCTCTGCGCCGGCGGCGAACCGGTCGCCAGTAGACCAACAAAAAACACCACCAGCACGGGAGCGGAAGGCGGCGGACGCAGCCGCAATCGCCCTGAACTTCGTCCAATCTGTCCAGGTAAGCTTGCGCTAAACTGGAATTTCCCACCTGTTTTCTTTCCATGATTTCAGTCAGTAACGTCAGCATGCGCTATGGCGGCAAAATTTTGTTTGAGGACGTCGGTACTACGTTCCTGCCAGGCAGACGCTATGGCTTGACCGGCCCGAACGGAGCCGGTAAGTCGACTTTTATGAAGCTGCTCTCCGGCGAGCTGGAACCTCAGAAGGGCGGCGTCGTCCGCCCGAAAAAAATCGGTGTTCTGGGGCAGGATCAATTTGCGTTTGATCGCTATCGAGTCGTCGATACCGTGATCATGGGCAACCTGCCGCTCTGGAAGGCGCTTGAAGAACGCGAAGAGCTGTACGCTAAACCAGACCTTACCGACGAAGATGGCATGCGGCTGGGCGAACTGGAAGGCATCGTCGCGGAAGAAGATGGCTATTCGGCCGAAAGCGATGCCGCCGTGCTCCTGGATGGACTCGATATCCCCGAACCGTTCCATGCTCGGAAAATGAGCGAACTGCAGGGCGGCCAAAAAGTCCGGGTGCTACTGGCTCAGGCTCTCTTCGGACGTCCGCAAGCACTCCTATTGGACGAGCCGACCAACTATCTCGACCTCGAATCCATTCACTGGCTCCAGAACTTTCTCACCCACTACGAAGGCGCGCTGATTGTGATCTCGCACGACCGGCACTTTCTGAATAGCGTCTCCACGCATACGGCGGACATCGATTACCAGACCATCATCACGTACCCGGGCGGCTACGACGATATGGTTCTCCAAAAGACACAGATTCGCGCTCGTATCGAAGCTGAAAACGCCCAACGCGAAAAGAAGATCGCGCAACTAAACGAATTCATAGCGCGCTTCTCGGCGGGAACGCGCGCGAGTCAAGTGACCTCAAGGAAAAAGGAAGTGGAGCGCCTCCAAACTACGGAACTCGCTCGCTCCAATATTCAACGGCCCTATATCCGCTTCGAAATGAAGCGGCCTTCCGGACGGCACGCGCTCGAATTCAAGGATGTAACCAGAGGCTACGGCGATCTCAATGTAATTCAGGGCTTCTCGGCCGCGGTGCAAAGAGGCACAAAAATCGCCTTAATGGGCCGCAATGGCGTAGGCAAAACAACTTTGCTGAAGGCGCTGCTCGCAAATGCGCCCGGTGTCGACGATCCCGATGTCGGTCTCGATTCCGGAACGGTGACCTGGGGTCATGAAGTGCAGGTTGGGTATTTCGCGCAAGATCATCGAAGCAGCATTCGCAACGGCACGACGGTTGCCGAATGGCTTCATGAATGGGACCCGCAAGCCTCTCAGGAAGAGATCCGGGGTCTTCTGGGTCAGATGCTCTTCAGCGGCGAAGAGGGATTGAAGCCTACCGATGCCCTATCTGGCGGCGAGGCGGCTCGCCTTATTTTCTGCAAACTGATGCTGCAGAAGCCCAATGTGCTCGTTTTCGACGAACCGACAAATCACCTCGATCTGGAATCGATCAATGCGCTGAACATTGCGCTTCAGAAGTTTGAAGGCACGGTTCTGTTCGTCACGCACGACGAAGATTTGGTGTCTGAAGTGGCGACCCGAATCTGGCATTTTGAAAACGGCGTAATTGAAGATTTCCTTGGGTCTTACGAAGAGTACGCGACCGCAGCAGCAACGTAAGAGGGCGCGTTCTCGGATTCCAACATCTGCCTTTCAATCCATTCGTACGTCTTCGCCAAACCGTCTTGAAGGCGGATGGACGGTTCCCAGCCGAAGTGTTGCTTTATTTTGGTGTTATCGCTGTTACGGCCGTTAACGCCCTTTGGGGCGTCCCGTTTATATGTGCGCTTTAGTTTCAGGCCCGCAATTTCCTCGACGATATCCACCAGCTCGTTAATCGTGACCAGTTCGCTGCTGCCGAGATTGACCGGTTCTTGAACATCGCTCTCCAGAATCATCTGCGTGCCTTGCAGGCAATCGTCGATGTACATAAAGCTTCGGCTTTGCGTACCATCTCCCCAGATTTCGATCTCCCGTTTGCCTGACAACTTGGCTTCAATTACCTTGCGGCAGATCGCGGCCGGCGCTTTCTCACGGCCGCCCTGATAAGTGCCGAATGGGCCGTACACGTTGTGATACCGGGCGACCCGGCACGCCAGGCCAAAATCTTCTTCAAAGTGCCGGCACATGCGTTCGCTGAAAAGCTTCTCCCATCCATAACCGTCTTCGGGCGCCGCCGGGTAAGCATCTTCCTCTCTTAACGGAATTGCCCGTGGATCGTTCTGTTTCTCACGGTTATACACACAAGCCGAGGAAGAATAGAAGAAGCGGTCGACTCCAGCGTCGCGGCAGGCCATCAACAAGTGCGTGTTAATGAGCACGTTGAGCATGCAAAGCGCCCGGTGCGTTTCGATGAAACCCATTCCGCCCATATCCGATGCGAGATTAAAAACCACCTCCGCTCCCCGCACTGCTTTCTCGCAGGCAGCCTTGTCACGGAGATCCAATACAAAATTTTCGATTTCGCCGGATCTCTGATGCCAGCAGTCATAGGGTTTCAGATCGACAGCGCGAATTACGTCCGTACCCTGGGCGAGAAGGCTCTTGACCAGGTGTCCTCCGATAAATCCCCCGCCTCCGCAGACGACGGCTTTTCGACGTTTCAGTTCCAAAGATGAATTATCGACGATTTGACGGCGTAATGGATACGGAATGCAAAGTGACGGTACCGCTCACCTGCATCATGCCCGGAGGCCGTGCATAATCGAGCGTAAGAACGCACAGCTTCGTATCGGGTGCCGAAAAATGCCATGCGCCCTCTATTCCGTCGAGCAGATCGCCGGATACGAGAGTTCCGCCTGCACAACCCAAATGCCATGCCAGCCCGCTCGGAGCATTAACCCGATCTGTCGTCGCTTCCCAATGCATCCCGTACTCGCCGCCGGGCTCGACCGGTATGTACTGCCGCAAAACCTCACACTGCTCCGGTTGTTGCCCGGAAAACGTGATTCGAAGCTGCTTCTCGTCCGGAAATTGATCGATCGCGACTCCGGGCGTGGAGACCACGACCCAATCGAATCCATGATCATACGAACGCATACTAAAATTGCCGTTCGTGAGGGGGCTCGCGGCCGCCGGTACGCTTTCGTGTATCCAATTCGCTTGGCGCAAGGTGGCCCAGACACGCAAAGCCGGATCGAGTTCGCCTGCGGCAAGCAGCCGGTCTTCGATGCCCGCCAGTAGATCGTCGCGCCCCCAGGCGTGAGGATCGTCCGCGCCTACGGTACGAGTGAGCCGCTGGACAACGGAAGGGATCGCTTGAAACCGGTTTGTGCTCGAGAGAAACGATGCATATTGCAACAGGACTCTTGGCCGGTCCGGAATTGCGGCAGCAATCTTCGCGGCATCTTGCGTCATCTGCCACATCTGCGTGAATACAGGATCGGGTGTGTATGGCGTTATCGCCATCGCCTCGTTCGCCCAATAAAAAAATTTGGTCTCATTCTGCCGCCGGAAATAGAAGTTTGTCAGCGTCCATTTCGGAAGGAACATGTGGTCCACTGCTTCGGCTTTCAGGTAGTATCGTTCAGCCGTTTGAAGATCTTCCCGGCCGAATTCCGAAATCACACCAAGCTGAATCCATGATTCGGAGTCAAATGGATTCAAGGCTGTTGCGCGCTCCAGCAACTCCTCGCGCTGTTCCGGACTCCAAACCGACAGGCGCGCCAGATATCGGGAATTATAAGGGACCAGTTCCGCGGCTTCCTTCACGGATGCCGGCGTATTCTTATCAAACAAGTAAGCGGCCCTCGCCAGCAACAATGAGTAGCCGGCTGCGGCGATTCCTGCCGCAATCAACAGGCAGCGCAGGGCCGCGTTCCGCAACATAGTTCCGATTCCGCTTCGGACGGGCTACTCGGTCTCGGGAGCCTGCGCGGTCAATAGGACCACCGCTTGCGCTTCACAGGACCGGCCTTCGCCGACAGGTCCCACTCTCTCGCCAGTCTTGAACTTTACGTTCACAAGATGGACAGGCAACCCCACGCCTCGTGCCAGGCTGTCTCGAATCGCCGGCCGGTAATCTTTGAGCTTAGGCCGTTCCAGGATGATCGTCGCATCGACGTTCGCCAATCTATACCCTTCGTCGGCCGCTAATTGGACTGCCCGCTCGAGGAATTTCCGGCTATCTGCGTCCCGCCATTCGGGGTCGGTATCCGGAAAGTGCATGCCTATATCGCCTAGCGCCAGCGCTCCTAAAAGCGCGTCTGTCACGCTGTGAAACAGAACGTCGGCATCCGAATGACCAGCCAGGCCGAATTCGGAGGGAATCCGCACCCCACCCAGAATGAGGGGGCGGCCCGGTTCAATGCGATGCGTGTCCCAGCCCTGCCCGATGCGAAACAAAGGGACTGCGCCTTTGCTCATGATCGCGACAGCTCGAGCGCGGAACTCTCGAGCATCAAATACAAGCGCGCCAAGTCCATGTCGCTCGGCTTCGTAATCTTGATATTGCGATCGGTACCCAGCACGACCGACACTTCCACCTGCTCCAGACGTTCAACCAGCGAGGACTCATCCGTTCCAATAAACAGATCCTGCCGGGCTTTCTCAAAAGCGTCGCGCAAGAGCTTTAGCCTGAACACCTGAGGCGTCTGTGTCAATATCAGTCGTTCTCGCGGGAGCGTTGCGCGCACCTTGTTCCGGTGGACTTGCTTAACGGTATCGACAGGCACGATACCGACGATCGCGGCGCCTGTCTCTTTAGCCTCCGAAATTACTTTTTCGATCGTTTCGCGTGAGACAAACGGCCGGACAGCGTCATGCACCGCTACCAGATCAGTTTCATCGGTGATGGCGGCCAAAGCGTTCTCGACAGATTGCTGGCGCGATTCACCGCCCTCCACCACGCGTACGCTACTTGCAAGCCCCTGCGCTTTAAATAGATCCCCGGCCCAAGCGAGATCGTCGGCACGCAATGCAACCACAATCTCGGTAACCGACGGCGCACTTACAAATTTCCGGATAGTATGAATGAGAATCGGCGAGCCGTTTAGCAGCATAAACTGTTTACGGCTGATACCTTCCTTTTCGGGTGCGCTCCGGCCCATGCGGGTTCCGAGTCCGGCGGCCGGAATAATGACAGAAACTTTCATGATCGTGAGAGGATTGGGCCTGCTCGCCGAGCGCCGCGCCCGTATCAACTCGAATCTACATGATAGAAGACCGCCGGTCACGACCCTGGTTAATCCTGCGCTTCTGGTGTATGTTCGATAAGAACCGGTGGCCTACAACGCCTTCATTTCGTATAGCCACACAGTCGATGTTACGTTTGCAGCCGCGCTGCAATCTGCCTTGGACCGGTTCGCCAAGCCCTGGTACAAGCTGCGCGCTCTGCATATTTTCAGAGATCAAACCAACCTGGCTGTAAATCCTGGGCTCTGGTCCAGTATTCGCGATGCCCTCGATCAATCTCTGTTCTATATTTTGTTGGCTTCGCCTCAAGCCGCGGCATCGCCGTGGGTGGCTAAAGAAGCGGAATATTGGGTCGGCCGAAATGGAACTTCTCACGTGCTGCTGGTTCTGACCGGCGGCACCATGGAGTGGGATCATGCTGCACACTGCTTCACGACTGAGCACACGAATGCTTTGCCAGAGAGCCTGCTTCGTTGCTTCCCGGAAGAACCGCTGTTCCTGGATGTGCGCTGGGCACGCGAAAGCGGCGCTCGCCTACGGCTGCGCGAGCCCCGTTTTCATGAGGCCGTCCTTCAACTCGCTTCCACGCTGCACAACCGGCCCAAGGACGAATTAGACGGCGTCGATATCCGCGCGCGGCGACACGCCCGTTTGCTCGCCCTCTCCGGTCTGATTGCCATTGTTCTGATCGCGATCTTCGCGCTGCGTCAGACTCGCTTGAGTCATAGCGAGTCGATTCAAAATTTTGCGGCAAGTCTGGCTGCCAATTCTGCCAAAGTATTAGTTGACAGCCCGAATCGGGCTCGCGAGGCTGCGCTACTCGCAATCGAATCAGACCGTCTCCATCCATCTTTTGAAGCAAACCAGGCGCTCCGCGCAGCCGTTTCTCTACTGCCGGCCGGCGCGCAATTTTATTCGGCCGAAGCTTCTAATCCCGGCGAGCGCGTTCGCGATATAGCGTTTTCGCCAAACGGCGCAACACTTGCCGTGGCGCGTGACGATGGTTCTACCGAAGTGATCGATCTTCAGAAGCGCAAGCCCATCGGATACTTCACGCCGGATGCGGAGCCGGCAGCACATATCGAATTCTCTGGAGATTCACAAAACATATCGTCCGATAACAATGCCGCTGTTTCAGTGGCATTTAACTCGACCGGCTCGCTCCTGGCGGCCGGGACACGCGATGGCTTTATCCATGTCTGGGCCGTATCGGACGGACGAGAATTAATGCGCATATCGAACGGCGCGCCGGTTTCGCAAATCGCATTTCATCCAGCGGCCAATCGCCTTCTTACAGCCGGCGACGATGGTCACGTCCGAATCGTCGATCTTGACGGGAAGGCGCTTATGGCTGATTTCCATTGTTCGAACAAAGTCGCCTCGGCTTCTTTTAGTTCCGATGGGACGCTTGTTGCGGCGCTGTCGGCTGAAGGCCCCGTATCTATTTTCGATGTGAACCGCGAGAATCGTGTTCGTATACTTCCAGGCGGCGATGCTGGTTTCAATCTGGCGTTTAGTAAAGACGGGAAACGCCTCGCTGCGGCAAGCGGCGATTTCGCCTTTGTTTGGGATGTCAATACTGGCCGTGAACTCTTGAAGGCCACTCATGCCGCATCATCCGAAACGCTCACACCACAACAGTGGATCGTTGACGCAGCCATCAGCCCAAATGGAAAATTTCTGGCCTATGCGGCACGTGGGGATAATTTCGTCCGTGTTTGGAACGTCGACACTGGCCGCCAGCTTCTTGCGCTGAAACATAACTCGGCTACCGCTGGCGTCGCATTCAATGCGGATGGAACCAAGCTCGCGACTGGATCATACGACGGCACGGCGCGGGTATGGGAACTGCCATCGGGAACCGAACTGGAACGTGCGTCGCATTCCGGTGGTGCAGAAGTTGTCGGTTTCAGCCCGGATGGCAGCCGCTTCGCTGCCGGCGGAATCGATGGCTCGGTTTCTGTTTCTGAAGTCAGCCGCGCCGACCGGCCGGTCTCTTTCGATTTACCATCCGAGATCCGTAGCGTCGCTTTCAGCCCGGACGGCCGGCATTTCGTTATCGGCACCCTTTCGCCACACTCGTCGCCTCTGGTGAGAATTGCGGGTGTTGACGGCGAAACGGTGCGCGACATCGAATTCCATGGCGCTCCCGTTATCGACAAGCTCTTCTTCATCGATACAAATGATGTGATTGCCCAATGGAGCGACAAGCTGTTTCTGATTAATGTTGACCGCGCCTCGGTAACTCCTTTGCCTGACGCTCCAGGGGACGCACGAGTCGATTCTTCCGGTAAGACGCTTGCGATCCAACAGAACGGCCTTATTAAGCTGTACGCATTACCGGGTTTTCAGCAGACGACGGCTCTGGCGGGACCTTCTTCCACGTTGTTGCGCACGGCGGGCGAAGGCCGTCTGTTGGCATTTGAAACGAACCAACCACCGAACGATTTCTTTGTCGATATTTGGAGCGCCTCAACTAAGCGCCGCATGAGCCGCATTCATTTGCCTTCGGAAATAACTCGCATCGCTTTTAACTCATCGGGAAGCGTTTTGTTTACCGCGGAGAACGACAATCTACAAGCCTGGGAAGTCTTGACCGGGAAGCAGCGGTTCTCTCTCAAAGCCAGCGACGATATCGACGCGATAATTCCTGGCCCTTCTTCGGTTGCTCTGGCCACGCTAACTCACGGGCGTCTTACTGTATGGGATGCGCAAAACGGTGCCCGTTTAGCCGAACTGCCGGATACCGGTTATCTTCGTGCCGCTACTTTCAGCCCCGATGGACGTTACATACTTGCGGGCTACGACGAAAACGCAGCGGCGCTTTGGCTCTGGCGTTCAGCCGATTTGCGAGATCAAGCCTGTGCCCGGCTTACTCACAATTTCTCCCGTGACGAATGGGCACGGTGGTTTTCGAAGGAATCCTATCGGGCAACCTGCCCCAATCTGCCGCCAGCCAGGTGAATGACGCTTACCGTTTAATCGCCAGCGCAATGTTTTGCAACTGAGGATTTTCCGCTTGTAATGTGCCGGTCGGCACAAATTGGAGAATAGTCGAAGCGCCTTCGCGGTGCGAGAATACGAGATTCTCTCCGTCCGACCCGATGATCCGGCCCTTCGGGTAGCCGGTTATTTTCTGCCAGGTCTTCTGAGACCTGTCGAGCGCGGCCCAACCCTCGAATTGATTGTCCTTATAGATAGCCGCGTAGACTGCGCCGCCTGCGGTCATGGCAAGGGGCTCATAGCAAAGGTCGTCATATCGCCCTAAATCATACTTTCCTAAAAGTGCTCCTGAATAGCTGACTTCAATCCAGGTATGGCTTTCGTAATTCGAGAGAGCTTCAAATCCGATGCGGTCGTCCACGGCGTACATCCATCTGCTGCCAACGATTGGTTGCAGCGCGGTGTAGGAGTTGTGATCGCCCGCGATCTGCGACCAGGGAAGCGCTTGGCCCAACTCCTGACCCGTTCGCGCGTAATGGTGGAGAACATCGAAGTCTCGTTTGCTGCCGTCGTTTCCGGTTTCGTAACTTACTGTCCAGATCGTGTGGTCCGGAGCAAAGATAACGCGCTGCGGGACATAGGAACCCGTGTTTATGGTGCGTATCCGTTTTCCGCTTGCATTAAACAGATCGATGCGGCCTTCCCAAGGCGAACGCGTCTCATAAACGCCCGCCGCTAAGCCGTCGGAATCAACCGCCCAGCCGACGTGATAAATGGCGTCTTTGTGTTCGATCACGGAATAAACCGGCCGTGAATCGGCATGATAGAACGTGATCTCCGTGTACTGCGGGCTATTCCAACTGAAAAGGTAGCCATGGCGGTAGAGCGCCACGCCTGGCAGACCGTCATATTGGACCGTGGCGGGCGTCTGAGCGGCACACCCGACCACAAAAGTGAGCAAAAGGAACAGTGGGAAGACAGTACGCATAGCGATCTCTCCTCGGTCGATATTGTAAAGGAAAA